>JAYEFI010000153.1:0-1833 GCA_034658615.1 Campylobacterota bacterium | reverse complement strand
AATTCCTATTTCGAGATTTGGGAAATTATACCAATTAAAAGTAAAATTTAACTACAATATTGTACTAACTTACACACTCGTTCCCATCGCTCCTGCATGGGAATGCATACTTAAAATTTATACTTCATTGTATACATCCCCAACGAGGACGTTGGGAGCGAGCGTTTTTGAGGAGTTTATGTGTCTTTAGCCCTAGCAAGAAAATATCGACCTGCTACATTCGATGACCTTATTGGTCAAGAGGCAGTCTCTCAGACCTTGTCGCTTGCATTAGATGGAGATAGACTTTCTCATGCCTATCTTTTTTCAGGATTACGAGGAAGTGGTAAGACATCTACTGCGCGTATTTTTGCAAAAGCTTTACTTTGTGAAAAAGGCACAACCTCACAACCTTGTGGCACATGTACCCACTGTACCATGGCAAGTACCAATAGCCATATGGATATTATAGAAATGGATGCTGCTTCAAACCGTGGTATAGACGATATTAAAGATCTCATAGAACATACCAAGTACAAACCATCATCAGGCCGTTTTAAAATATTCATCATCGATGAAGTCCATATGTTGACCAATCAGGCCTTTAATGCTTTACTCAAAACCCTAGAAGAACCACCAGATTTTGTGAAGTTTATACTGGCAACGACAGACCCTTTAAAATTGCCGGCAACCATACTCTCTCGTACCCAACATTTTAGATTTAAAAAGATTCCACAAAACCTTGTACTAAAACACTTAGAGCACATACTAAACCTAGAGAACATAGGCTTTGAAAAAGATGCACTAGAAATTCTTGCACGCTCTGGTGCTGGGAGCCTAAGAGACTCGCTCACGCTTACCGACCAAGCTATAGTCTACTCTAAAAATTTTGTAGACATTAACACCGTCACGCAAATGTTAGGTATTATTGAGCCATCGCACCTAGAAAGTTTACTTGACGACATCATGGTAAAAGATACCCAAAAGATTTTAGATTTTATAAACATGGCCACAGACTATGAAGCTGAGATGATTTTAGATGAGCTAACACTCTACCTTAAAGAACTCCTTTTAAGCAACAATACTAAGTTCAGCCCTATGATTATAGAACGTTTTTTTAGAGTCATAGCTGATTCAAAAACTTTACTTTCATTAGGGAGTGATGGCGAATTTGTACTCTCATTATCTTTATTTAAAATGATAGAGTCTTTAGAAACAAAAGAGATTGACAACATGATACGAAGCTTAGAAAATGAGCTTAAAGGTGTAGAAATCACTACACAAACTGTTTCTCAACCTACTATTGCCAAGCCATCCCCAGCAGAAGACAAGACAATAATAGCTAATACAAAAGCTGAAATACCAAAAGAAACACCTCAACAAACAGAAGAACCAATCATTCAAAAAGATGAAGCAGAAGAACTCTTTTCGCTCCCCTCAAATGATACCTCTACAGAAACAAAACCATTAGATACTATAGTTGAGACTCCATCTACAGAAATACTCACGACACAAACTGATGAAATATCCGTAGAAAATAACCAACCACTCGTAAGTGAATCTACAGAGCAGCCTACCTATGAACCTATAAACAATGATAATATATCCATAGAGACACCAACAAATATACATCAAAATACTTTTGATCTATTATTAGAAAAAATCTACGATAGAAGCTTTAATGTAGGTGAGGTATTTAAAAATAACATCTCATTTATAAGTTTTGAAGACAATAAGTTGACTTGGGAATCAACAGCTGAAGATGAGGATAAGAAATCTCTTATCGCCCACTGGGGTGTCATCAACATGTTTGTCAAAGAGACATTTGGTTTTGAGACTAAAATAGTCAATATT
>JAYEFI010000152.1:0-7837 GCA_034658615.1 Campylobacterota bacterium | reverse complement strand
TTTTGTTTTAATGGGATTACTTGTAGATAAAAGAGTGTGTGGTACCGCAGGTCGGATTCGAACCGACACGCCCGAAGGCAGAAGATTTTGAGTCTACCAAGTCTACCAGTTCCATCACTGCGGCATTGACATCTTAATGATGTGAGAAGAATTTTACTCATTGAGAGCTTAAATAGCGTTGATAATGGCACATTAAAGCTATTTAAATAGCAATTTGAGCCAACTTTGGACTAACTAATATTAATTTGTTATAATGTCTTCATTAATTAATATTAAGGTTGAATCTTTGAAAATTACTATTATTATTATAGCTATTGTATTGATCTATACAATATTTTCTACCTATTATCATGACACTGCACTCGTGGGGGACTTTGGAAAAATAATTGGTGGTACAAACTTGGAGCTATTTGGGTATGTTGCCTATATCAATATATTTATACTATTTATACCGCTTTACAAGCTTTACTATAGCCACGATGTAAGAAAAGATATAGACTTTTATCTAGGCTGGATTTTACTATTTATATCAATCATTATCTTTTCTGCACTTACTTTAGACCTTGCAAATATAGGGTTTATAGGAAGAGAGATAGTGGCTTTCTTGCAACCACTCATAGGTAAAGCAGGATTATGGCTGTTTTGGTTAATGGTATCGGCTTTGTCATTGGTTTTTATTATTGATGATGATTTTGTTTTTTCGGAATACTTTAATGATATGTTATCACCATTATATTCTAGTGTTGGTACGCTAGTAGATAAGTCTAAATCATTTTTCAACTATCTATTTATTAGCCCTTTTTCTTCTCCAAATTTAGCCAATAGTGCCAACGGAAAAGACTCTAAAGTACAAAAACAAAGTATGAAAAAAAGTCCTCTTGCTAAAGAAGCAAGCCCAGCGAAAAAACGTGTAAAGAAGCCTGCAGAAAAGCGTATAGTAGAAAAGCGTATAAAAGAAGAGACTATTACACCTCAAGAAAAAGCTATGTTAGAAGAGCTTAATTCTCGTAGTTCTCATGATGAGAGTGTCAAAGAGACTGCATCGCAGATTGTAAAAAAGAAAAATACAAATACAAATGTTAAAATAGTCTCTGAACTTGAAGAAAACTCAAAACTTATGGGCGAAATAGAAAAAGGTGCTGTTGCTAAACCTAAGAACTTCAAACTACCAAAGTTAGACTTTTTACAAAAAGCACCCAAGGTAGCCAAAAAAGTCAATGAAGCTGAAATAGATAGAAAAATAGAAGAGCTACTTGCTAAACTACAACAATTTAAAGTAGATGGTGATGTGGTAAGAACATACTCTGGTCCACTGGTAACAACTTTTGAATTTAAACCTGCAGCCAATGTAAAAGTCTCTAAAATCCTTAATTTACAAGATGACCTTGCCATGGCTCTAGCTGCTGAAACCATTCGTATACAAGCACCTATACCAGGGCGTGATGTAGTAGGAATAGAAATACCAAATGAGAGTATAGATACCATTTACTTACGTGAAATACTCGAATCTGATGTCTTTAAAGAAGCCTCATCTTCTTTAACTGTGGCACTAGGTAAAGATATAGTGGGTAACCCTTTTGTCACCGACCTTAAAAAGCTTCCACATTTACTTATAGCTGGTACAACAGGTTCTGGTAAATCCGTAGGTATAAATGCAATGATACTGTCATTGCTTTACCGTAATGACCCAGATCAACTAAAACTCATGCTCATAGACCCTAAAATGCTAGAGTTTTCTATGTACAATGACATACCTCACCTTATTACACCTGTCATTACAGAACCAGGCAAAGCCATAGCAGCATTGGCAAATATGGTTGGAGAGATGGAACGTCGCTATAAACTAATGGCAGATAGTCGTACAAAAAACATAGAAAACTACAATGATAAAGCCAAAAAAGAAGGCATAGAACCTTTTCCATTTATAGTCGTGGTTATAGACGAACTTGCAGACCTTATGATGAATGGTGGTAAAGAGGTAGAACTTAGCATAGCTAGACTTGCACAGAAATCACGTGCTTGTGGTATACACCTTGTGGTAGCAACACAGAGACCTTCTGTCGATGTTGTCACTGGTCTTATTAAGGCAAACTTACCTTCAAGACTAAGTTATAGAGTTGGTTCTCGTATAGACTCTAAAGTTATTTTAGATGCCTTAGGGGCAGATTCACTTTTAGGACGTGGTGATGGTCTGTTTACCCCGCCAGGCACAACAGGGCTTGTACGTATACACGCTCCATGGAATACAGAAGATGAAATAGATCTCATAGTCGAGTTTCTCAAAGCACAACGTGTACCAGAATATGATGAAAGTTATTTAGTTGTAGGTGGAGCTGCTGCCGTAGCCAATGGTGGAGATGCCCCCATAGAGCTAGATGCACTCTATGAAGATGCTAAGATGGTAGTGTTAAATGACCAAAAGACATCTATTTCTTACCTGCAACGTAAACTTCAAATAGGCTATAACCGTTCAGCAAACATCATAGAACAACTTGAGGCTAAGGGTGTGTTGTCTGCACCAAATGCAAAAGGTAACAGAGAAATACTCTAAACTATTTTCATGAAGATAATAGGTCTCATTTTAGAACTTTTTCTGTAACAAAGTGATACATAAAATATATCACTTTGGGCTATGCATACTTATTGAAACTTCTTCAAAACACTTTTTAGCTAGTATCACAATACAAAATCTATTTAACACAGGAGACCAAATATGGCCTTATTAGAAGAATATAAAGCACACACAGCCCAGCGTGCAGAATTAGGTGTACCACCACTAGTTCTTACAGCAGATCAAACTGCAGAACTTGTAGAGTTACTCAAAGCTAACCCAGTAGCAGACAAAGAATATGCAATGGACTTGTTTAAAAACAAAATCCCTGCTGGTGTGGATGATGCAGCTTACATTAAAGCAGCATTTTTAAATGACATCGTTAAAGGTGACGCAACATGTACTGAGATAGATGCAATCCTTGCAACAATGATCTTAGGAACAATGTTGGGTGGATTTAATGTGGCTCCTCTTGTAGATGCACTTTCTTCATCAAATGTTACTGTAGCTGAGTCTGCAGCACAACAACTTAAAAATACAATCTTAGTATATGATTCATTTAATGATGTGAAAGCACTTATGGATGGTGGTAATGCACTGGCTAAAGGTGTAGTAGAATCATGGGCAAATGCTGAGTGGTTCTATAACAAACCAGCAATGGAAAAAGAGATAACACTTACTGTATATAAAATCCCTGGTGAGACAAATACAGATGATTTATCTCCAGCTTCTGAAGCATTTACTAGAGCTGATGTTCCATTGCATGCGAACTCATTTTTAGTAAACAGAATGGATAATCCATTAGACACTATGAAAGAACTTAAAGCTAAAGGTAACCCACTTGTTTATGTTGGTGATGTTGTAGGTACTGGGTCTTCAAGAAAATCTGGTATCAACTCACTACAGTGGCACATGGGTGATGACATTCCTTTCATCCCAGGTAAAAGAACAGGTGGTGTGGTTATTGGTGATATTATTGCTCCAATTTTCTTTAACACAGCAGAAGATGGTGGATGTATCCCTATTCAGGCACCAACTGCAAACCTAAATACAGGTGATGTCATTACACTTAAGCCTTTTGATGGTGTGATTGAGTGTGACGGTAAGGTAGTGTCAGAGTTTGAAATTGAGCCAAACACACTTCCAGATGAGATGAGAGCAGGGGGACGTGTACCACTTATTATTGGTAAAGGTCTTACTGTAAAAGCTAGAGAAGCTATGGGTATGGACGCTGGAGACATTTTTATGACTCCTGCAATCCCTGCAGACAATGGTAAAGGCTTTACACTTGCACAAAAAATGGTAGGAAAAGCTTCTGGTATGGAGGGTGTTAAACCAGGTGTTTACTCTGAGCCAGTATGTACAACTGTTGGATCACAAGATACAACTGGAGCCATGACTAGAGATGAAGTAAAAGATCTTGCAGCATTAAGTTTTGGTGCTGACTTTGTACTTCAATCGTTCTGTCACACATCTGCATACCCAAAACCTGCAGATGTTATCTTGCAGCATACACTTCCAGACTTTATGGTGGAGAGAAAAGGGTTTACACTTAGACCAGGTGATGGTGTTATCCACTCATGGTTAAATAGAATGTGTCTTCCAGATACCATCGGTACGGGTGCAGATAGTCACACAAGATTCCCTATAGGTATGTCTTTCCCTGCTGGTTCTGGTCTTGTTGCTTTTGCAGCGGTTACTGGTTCTATGCCACTTACTATGCCTGAGTCAGTTCTCGTTCGTTTCTCAGGTGAGATGCAACCAGGTATCACACTACGTGATATGGTCAATGCTATTCCTCATCAAGCGATTAAAGATGGTCTTTTGACAGTTGAAAAAGCGGGTAAGAAAAACATCTTTGCAGGACGTATTTTAGAAATTGAAGGTCTTGAAACACTTAAATGTGAACAAGCATTTGAACTTTCTGATGCATCTGCAGAGCGTTCAGCTGCTGCCTGTACAGTAAACCTTGACAAAGAGCCTATCATCGAATACCTAGAGTCTAATGTGGCACTTATCGAAGAGCTTATTGCTCAAGGGTATGAAGATAAAGCTACACTTGAAAGAAGAGCTCAAAAAATGAGAGATTGGATTGCTAATCCAGTACTTCTTGAAGCAGATAAAGACGCAGAGTATGCAGCAGTAATCGAAATCAACATGTCTGAGATTAAAGAACCAATTGTAGCGTGTCCAAATGACCCGGATGATGTGAAAACGTTAACTGAAGTTGCAGAAGCTGGACTTAGAGTAGAGATGGACGAAGTATTTATTGGTTCATGTATGACAAATATTGGTCTCTTTAGAGCCAATGCAGAAGTACTTAGAGGAGAAGGTCCAGTTGAGACTAAACTTTGGGTATGTCCTCCTACTAAAATGGATGAGAAGACACTTCAAGAAGAAGGGTACTACTCAGTATGGGGAATGGCTGGTGCACGTATTGAGCCTCCAGGATGTTCTCTATGTATGGGTAACCAAGCAGCTGTTAAGCAAAATGCATGGGTATTCTCTACTTCAACAAGAAACTTTGACAACAGACTTGGTAAAGGAAGTCAAGTTTACCTTGGTTCTGCAGAACTTGCAGCTGTTGTTGCACTTAAAGGTAGACTTCCTTCAGCAGCTGAGTATGCAGAAATAGTAGCAGATAAAATCAAGCCAGAAATGACTGATGACATCTACAAATACCTAAACTTCCACAAGGTCTCTAAAGATGAACTTGTTGCTATGGTTGAGTAGTTAATACTCTTTCAAATATTATCTATCCATACGGATAGATAATATAAACGACTCCACAGATAAACTCACTTAATACCCTTTAAATATATCTTTAAATATTTTAGGAATTCGAGAAGGTTTACCTTTTTCAACATAGACTAAAACAACCTCCATACTAAAGAGCTTTACTTCTTCCCTCCATACTTCCTGTAATAACGTCAATGAGGAATTTTTAAGTGTTAGTAATTTTGTTGTCACGCTCAGCATATCACCTAGTGTAGATGTAGCCACAAAACTAGCATGAATATCTCTTACCACAAAACCACTGTCCGTACCCAAAGTTGGGGACATGTTATTTTTAAAAAAGACCTCTGAACGCGCTCTTTCACAATACTTAATATAATTTGTATGATAAACTATCCCACCTGCATCTGTATCTTCGTAATAGACTCTTATTTTCATTTCTCTACCTCATAATTTTTATGCTCATCTCTCATCCCAATCATACTTATAAACCTTCCTGTACATCCTTTTTCTTTTCTATATGAAAAATAGTTTTTGACATCACATGCTGTACAAATATGACTTAGTTCAATATTTTTAGCAAGTAATTTAGCATCAAGGAGTTGATGGTAATTAATATTAGGAAGATTTAGCATATATTTGTCTGTTTTTTTTGTGTATGCTTGAGGAATATCTGAAAAATGTTTTGCAACATCATATCCTACTTCATAGCAACACTCTCCTATAGATGGTCCAATGCCGGCTTTTATGTCATTTGGGTTACTACCATATACCTCTATCATCTTTTGTACAGTTTTATAGACTATGTTTGCTTTAGTGCCTTTCCACCCAGCATGTATCGCTGCTACAACGTTTTTATTTGTATCATAAAGGAGTATGGGTACACAGTCTGCAGTGAGAATGCTAAGTATGATATTTGACACATCTGTAATAAGTGCATCACAATCTTCTATGGCATCATCAAGCGTGAGCCAACCTCGTGTTTTATTGTTACAAATGATATATATATGATCACTATGTGTTTGGTTAGCCAAAACAAAATGGGTTGGTCTGTTGGTATCCCATATACTTAAAAGATGCTTTCTATTTTCAATTATAGTTTCTTTTTTTTCGCCGGTATGTAAGGCTAAACTAAAATCATAGGGCAGGGAGGTGTCTTTTTTTGTTATCCCATGCATAAGGATCTCATGTTTTGAAAAGTCTTTGAACTGATAGATGTCTAACATATTTTACCTATTTCGTTATTTGGGATAGTACCTTCATATTAGAAGTGCCATAAATATTTTGATATAATAACAAAAAAATAGGATTGTGATGATAGATAATCGGATAAATGCAAAAAAAGGAATCTTTAAAAATTTTTCGTATTTGCTCATGTTACAGATAATACCACTTTTTGTCATATCATCTTATTTGGTAAATGAAATTAACCCCTATCTTTTTAACAAACAAATGGTTTATTATTTCATAGCGTTTGTTGTTTTTCTTGTCTCTGTATTCATTCCTTGGAGACAAATCATATGGTGGTTTGTGCCTATATTTTATTTGGCAAATCTAGGCTTACTTATTGCTGTAGAGTTTATTGGTAAAACCATACTAGGTGCACAAAGATGGATAGAAATCCCTGGCTTAGGCATTACCATACAACCTTCTGAGTTTATCAAAGTATCTGTAATTATGATGATGGGTTATCTCATTACACGAAGACCACCAGAAGAAAAAGGGTATGGTGTTTTACAATTTATAAAACTCTCTATTGTTATTATTATCCCTTTTATACTCATTGCAAAAGAGCCTGACTTAGGTACGGCATTGGTACTTCTTATTACAGGATATGGTATTTTATTTGTCGTCGGTGTCAATTGGAAAATATGGGTAAGTATAGTACTCGTTTTAGCTTTAACTGCTCCCTTACTCTATGGACAACTCAAGCCTTATCAGAAGAAACGTATTTCAGACTTTGTAGGTAAGCCAAGTTACCATGTTAAACAAGCACTCATAGCGATAGGTTCAGGTGGTCTTGAGGGTAAGTCCAAAGATGAATCAACACAAACGCAGCTCAAGTTTCTTCCTGTCTCTTCAACAGACTTTATTTTTGCCTATTTAGGTGAACGATTTGGCTTTAAAGGTATGATGGTTGTCATAGGGCTCTATATATTACTCATCTTAAATTTACTCTATATATCAAGTAAATATGGCAATGATTATCTGATAAAAACATTTGCCTCTGGCTTGGCATTTTTAATTTTTGTCTACATGGGTGTAAATATTTACATGATAATAGGTTTAGCCCCAGTTGTAGGGCTTCCTCTACCCATGTTTAGCCATGGGGGAACTTCATTTATAATATTTGCAGTTATTTTTGGAATTTTACAAAATCTTATTGCTTTTAAAGATTATAGTCGCTATAATTCTGACTCGAAAGTAACAATGCAAACAAAAGATTTTCATTAACCTTTCATGTTAACCAAGGGTCGGTAGCTCAGTTGGTTAGAGCACTCGGCTCATAACCGAGTGGTCGGGAGTTCGAGTCTCCCCCGACCCACCACT
>JAYEFI010000151.1:0-1849 GCA_034658615.1 Campylobacterota bacterium | reverse complement strand
GATGATTATACACGTTTGTGTGCTGCAAAAGCACTTCGAGATGGAAAACTTTATACCCATACAGAAGCAAAAAAAATCATAGAAAACAAACTAGGTGCAGATGCCTACCCTCACCCCATAGTGATGGCAGAACTTCCAAAAAATACCAATTTACTAGATAATCCAGTAAACAAAATGCCTGCTTTTTCTTTAGATGACAAGTACTACTTTATGCCTGGATTTCCAGAAATGAGCCACCCTATGGTGAGTGAAGTACTTGCGAAACTTATACCTAAGAAAAAAGCATTTTTTAGACATACTCTCACAGCACACTGCAAAGAAAATGAGTTTATAGAGGTCATGAAAAAAATGTCTAAAAATGTAGAATTTTCTTCTTTACCTAAACTCTATAGTGATGGTTGGAGAGTCACTATCTCTATCGCTTCAGAAGACAAAGCTTTAGCTCAAAAATCTTTTGCTATGTATTTAAAAATACTGGAACGTAAAAAAATTGTTTATGCATTGGTTGATGAGGATTAACTATTGACCTATTTAGATACACTCAAACACCCTATTATTAGGCGTTTATCACTCATACAACTTATATCTTATTTTGGGACATGGTTTTCTCAGGTAGCTATATTTTCTATGTTGGTTTCGTTAAATGCCAGTGAACTTACCATTGCATTTACGGCCGCTATGGGTATGTTACCTGCTGTAGTGCTCGCACCTATTATAGGCATTGTCATCGATCGTGTACCCTTTAAAAAACTCATGATGATACTCATTGTAGTGGAAATAATAGCCACCCTTGGGTTTATACTCATAGACTCTTTGGAGTATGTTTGGGTTTTGATGATACTTATTTTTATACGTTCAGGAGCATCTTCTATGCTCTTTTCTGCTGAGATGGCACTCTTTCCTAAACTTGTTACGGGTAAAATGCTTAAAAACACCAATGAAATTCACTCAATAATATGGTCACTCACCTATGCGTCAGGTATGGCTGTAGGAGGCATAGTAACCTATCATATAGGCTTTGATTTAGCCTTTACTTTAGATGCCATATTGTACTCCATAGCACTTTTATTGCTCTTAGGATTACAGATAAATGTGGAGCAATGTGACGCTTCAGACTCTGCTTGGCAGATGATAAAAAGTGGATTTAATTATCTTAAATCACAAAAGAAAATTATACACCTCATACTACTGCATGCAGCTATTGGACTAACTTCATTTGATGCACTCATTACTTTACTTGCAGACTTAAAATACAAAGAACTTATAGCCGTACCTTTAGCCATAGGTTGGATGAATGCAACACGTGCCATAGGTTTGATGGTAGGACCATTTATTATAGGTAAGATTATTTCTAAAGATAATTTACATTATTTCTTTGCACTGCAAGGTTTGGCAATCATACTTTGGTCACAGTTAGAATATAATTTTTACTTCGGATTAATCGCATTATTTATAACAGGGTTCTTTATTACTACACTTTGGTCATACACTTATTTGCTGATACAAGAAGAGACAGAAGCAGAGTATATGGGTAGAGTTATATCTTATAACGATATGTTCTTTATGCTCTCCAATGTTTCCACAGCCCTCTTTATAGGCTATGCATCTACGTGGGGACTTTCCCTTGAAGGTATTACCTTTATTTTGGGACTAGGGTTTATCTTTATCTCATTTTATTATCGTTGGTTTAGAAAAAACTATCTATTAAACCATTAATAAATAGTTTGGTAAACCAATTGTGCAATTTGTCTTGCACCCTCAACATTAGGGTGTAAGGTGTCTGGAAATAGTTCTTTTTTATTTTTTAGTAATGTATAGACATCTATAACACTCACATTATTTAATCTTG
>JAYEFI010000150.1:0-1871 GCA_034658615.1 Campylobacterota bacterium | reverse complement strand
ATTTGCTTCCCCTAATCAATACCTTTTTTAGTAATATTTAGATACCCTAAAGAAAAATTATCAGAAATGAACTTTAGGATTAAAAATGCTTATAGATGGACATGGTCGTACAGTAGACTATTTACGCATCTCAGTTACAGAACGCTGTAATTTTAGATGTCAGTATTGTATGCCTGAAAAACCTTTTTCATGGGTACCTAAAGAAAACCTACTTTCTTTTGAAGAACTCTTTTTATTTGTCAAAGTAGCCATAGACGGAGGTGTCACAAAAATACGCCTTACAGGTGGTGAGCCACTGCTTCGTGAAGGGCTAGACAACTTTATTGCTATGATAAATAACTATAAAGAGGGGCTTGATTTAGCGTTAACTACAAATGCCTTTTTACTTTCTGACGCAGCCCAAAGGCTTAAAGATGCAGGACTCAAACGTCTCAATATTTCGCTTGATTCACTTAAATCAGATGTGGCTGCAAAAATAGCAGGCAAAGATGTACTCGGACAAGTCTTTAAAGGTATAGACAAAGCCTTGGAAGTAGGATTAAAAGTAAAAATCAACATGGTACCACTTAAAGGCATTAATGATAATGAGATTTTGGCTGTGATGGAGTATTGTCGTGAACGTAACATGAAAGTACGTTTCATAGAATACATGGAAAATGCACATGCAGACCAAGCACTCAAAGGTATGCATGGTAGAGAGATACTTGAAAAAGTGAAAGAGAAGTATACTATAAAAGCACTAGGTCGTGAGGGAGCTAGCCCATCGTTTAACTACCTCATACAAGAGACTGGTTACGAGTTTGGACTCATAGACCCACACAAACATGACTTCTGTGAGAACTGTAACCGCATACGTCTTACTGCTGAGGGAAATCTTATACCTTGTCTCTATTTTGATGAAGCGATGAGTATCGCTGAATCTGTGAAAAAAGGCGATATTCAAGGTGCTGCAGATGTATTGGCTCTTGTATTAAAAGATAAGCCAAAAGAAAACCGTTGGAGTGAAGAAGAACTTGAAGACAGAGAAGTGTCCAAACGAGCATTTTATGAGACTGGTGGGTAAATAGTGAGCAGCGAGCAGGTAGGAGGTAGTAGTGAGAAGAAAGGAATGTCTTGTTTTATTTAACAGAACAGTTTTTTTCTATACAAGGTGAGGGGAAGTATGCAGGTGTACCTTCCTATTTTTTACGTACAGGTGGTTGTAATCTAAATTGTCCAGGTTTTGGGGCAGCGTACGAAGTTGATGGCGAAGTGCGTTTGGGCTGTGACACTTATTTTGCAGTGGATGGACACTTTTCTTCTTCTTGGGAAAAGGTGACTTCTTCAGATGCACTTACCACACATCTTAAAAATGAATTTGACAAGATAGGGTACATTCCCGATATGGTCATCACTGGTGGTGAACCACTCATGTATGCAAAAGATGAAGTGTTTTATGCTGTTGTAGCGTGTATGGTAGAGTATGGTGTCAACATCACTTTTGAGACCAATGGCACGATAGAGTTAGACTTTGAAGCATACCCAGCCTACAAAGCTTGCACCTTTGCACTTTCCTTGAAGCTAGAAAACTCTGGTGAACCTGAACAAAAACGCATCAATATAACAGCATTACACAGTATGCAAACTCATGCAAAAGAAGCATTTCTAAAATTTACCATAGATGCAGCACTCGTTGATAGCACAGCACTGGATGAAATCAACAAAATAAAAGAGATTTTACCAGACTTAGATGTTTACTGTATGCCTGTTGGAGAGAGTAGAGATACCATTTGGAAAAATGACAAAGCTGTCTTTGAGTTTTGTATGAAGCACAATTTTCGCTATAGTGATAGACTACACATACGTGTGTTTGATACAACACAAGGGGTATA
>JAYEFI010000149.1:13546-25986 GCA_034658615.1 Campylobacterota bacterium | reverse complement strand
GCTACTTCTAGGGGTATGTTACGTTTCACAAAAACCATTTTAATTAACTCTATTTTATAAAAAATATCAAATATTTTAAGTGCAAGTAGCAGTATCATGCTGATATTGAGAATACCTGTTGTGAGGATAATATAGAGGATAATGTAAAAACTTGGTTGTACAGCAAAAAAAAGAAAGATACTCTTTTTGTAGTAGACATAGAGCTTTTCTAAAACACCTAAAAGGGTATTGGCACGTTGCACATAGGCTTCAAAAAGTTCAGCGATGATGAGTAGTACTATGTATTCCATAGGAGATTTTACCCATATTTAGATAAAATCTACTCAGTAAATAAAATTGGTATTTTTAATTAAAAAAGGGTTTTTATTGTCGCACGTTGCTTGTACCCACTGTAACCTTAGTTTTTCTGAAGATGTCATGATAAAAGACAATGAACATTTCTTTTGTTGTAAAGGCTGTCAAGGGGTGTATAATCTACTGAACACTGAAGGGCTAGATAGCTTTTATGACAAACTTGGAAACAGACAACTTCATCCTGTGTCTGAGGTACAAGTAGACTTAGAGAAATTTGACCTTGATGGTTTTAAAAATAAATACATTAAGACCGATGATGAGGGGTTGCATGAAGTAAACCTTGTCATAGAAGGCATACACTGTTCGGCATGTGTATGGCTCAATGAAAAGGTACTACACCAAACCCATGGTATCATGGATGCGAGCATCAACTACACCAACAATAAAGCAAAAATAGTCTGGGACCCTCTAGAGATAAAACTTTCAAAAATCATAGAAACCATTCAAGCCATAGGGTACAATGCCTTTGCCTATGACCCCTCTTTGCAAGAAGAACAAGCAAATAAAATACGTAAATCATACTATACACGTATACTCGTAGCTGTGTTTGGTGCTATGAATATTATGTGGCTTGCTGTGGCACACTATGCTGGGTACTTTTCTGGTATACAGCAGTCTTTTAAAGACATACTCAATGTGGCTGAGTTTATACTTGCCACCCCTGTACTCTTCTACTCTGGTTGGATATTTTTCAGGGGTGCCTACTATGGCTACAGAAACAACATAGTCAACATGGACACACTGGTAGCCTCTGGTGCCTTGTCTGCTTACATTTACTCCATTTATGCCATGATAACACAACAAGGAGAGGTTTATTTTGACTCTGTTGTGATGATTATTACCTTTGTGCTTGTAGGGAAATACCTTGAAATTTTAAGTAAAAAACATGCTGTTGACACCTTAGATAGCATGATGAGTTCAGTACCTACTGAAGTGAGTGTTTTAAACAATGGTGTCAGATCACTCGTTGCCGTTGAAAATGTTGTAGTGGGTGATGCTATAGAGCTTAAACCTGGGGAAAAAGTTGTTATAGACGGTATGATAAGTTTAGGTGAAGCTTCTTTTGACGAGTCCTCTCTTACTGGAGAAAGTGAGCCTATTTACAAGAAAAAAGGTGACGAACTACGTTCAGGTTCCATCTGTTTAGACAGTGTAGTACAATACAAAACAAATACCGACGCATCAAACTCGTTACTAAGTTCTATAGTCAATTTACTGGAAGACGCTATGACTAAAAAACCTCGCATTGAACAGTTGGCTAACAGTATTTCGGGGTACTTTTCTACCACCATTTTAGTCATAGCTCTACTCACTTTTTCTGGGTGGTACTTCTATACCCAAAGTTTTGAGCATGCACTTATTGTGGGTATCTCTGTCATTGTCATTGCTTGTCCTTGTGCATTAGGACTGGCAACACCTATGGCAACGCTTATGGGCATTGGGCAAGCTGCAAAACGTGGCATACTTTTTAAAGAAGCTACTTTTTTAGAGACTATGGCAAAGTCAAATCTTTTGGCGTTAGACAAGACAGGTACGATTACGGAGGGTAAACCCTCTGTTGTGCATTGTGAAATAGATGAAGCCTTTGAGCCTTCTTTACTTTTGGCACTTGTTTCAACTTCCAATCATCCTATTTCAAAAGGCTTAGTCAAGCATTTGGAAACACAGTATGACAACTTAAAACACTTCCCTTTAGAAAATGTTAAATCCATTGAAGCTAGAGGCTTAGAAGCAAGGCATGAGGGTAAAATAATCTTAGGTGGTAACGCTTCGTTGCTTCAAGACAAAGGCATAAGCATTGAAGGTGACTCTGAAAATGCTCTGTTCTTTTTTGTACAAGAGAACAGATGTGTTGCACGTTTTGAACTTACAGATACCATACGAGAAGGTACAAAAGAGGCTATAGATGACATCAAAAAATTAGGTATTGATGTGGTGATGCTCACAGGAGACCACTTGGAATCTGCACACAAAGTAGCCAAACAAGTGGGTATAACCCAGATACATGCCAAACTACTCCCACATGAGAAATCTGCTAAAATAACACAATACCAAAAAGAAGGCAAACACGTTGTGATGGTGGGTGATGGTATTAATGATGCTATTGCCTTAAGTACTGCAGAAATTGCCATAGCCATGGGTAATGGTGCAGATATTGCTATTGGGGTGAGTGATGTCATACTTTTAGATGAAAAACCTAGAAGTATCTACGAGGCATACAAAACATCACGACGTACCTACCAAGCAGTCAAGGAGAACTTAGGTTTCTCACTACTCTACAATGCTGTTGCTGTACCACTGGCTGTACTAGGCTTTGTAAATCCTTTGGTTGCTGCATTGTCTATGAGCCTTAGTTCATTGGTTGTTGTGGGCAACTCTATGCGTATTAAAAATTTAAAATTTAAAGGTAAATAATGTCAGAAAGTATTATTATTCTTATGATAGGTGTCTCAACACTTTTAGGTGCACTAGGTTTAATTGGCTTAATATGGGCAGTGAAGACTGGGCAGTTTGATGATGCTTCAAAATTTAAAGATGCTACACGTTTTGACAATGAAGAGGATCTTCAAGAAGCCATAAAAATGCAGCAAAAAAGAGAAGAGAGAAAAAAGAAGAGAGAACAAGAAAGAGTAGAAAAAGAGAAAAATTATAGACCTGCTGATTAAGGGGATCTCTAAGTTTTTTCATTAATCATGCTATGTTATTATATGCATTAATATTACAAAGGTATTTTATGATTTTTAGAACACTTATTCTTACTACATTTCTTTTTTCAACAGCACTACAAGCACAAAACAGTGTAGGACTCAATGTCAACAGTAAAGATTTTGAACTTTTTACCTCTCTTGAAATCAGCCCCTTGTCCGATTATGCTTCTGGTACACTCTACTATGCAGATGTCAATTATCTACATGCAGATGGTGATAACATGACAAGCATAGGTTTTCGAGCAGAAAACACACTAAACCATAACCAAAACCTATCACTCTCTTTTGGGATTAAAGGGGTCATAGCAGATGGTTTTCTAGCCTTCCCTCTTACTTTTAGAGGAAGTTATCTTTTACCATTCAATGCATCCATACCTAGCACTTCTATTGCTATGGATCTCTCTTATGCCCCTGAAGTATTGGCAATAAATGAAGCAAAAAGTTATGCCGATACAAAAATAGAAGCAACTATGGAAATAGTACCCAACACGCATCTCTTTGTAGGTTACCGCTATATTTCAACAGAGTATCAAGAAGATGACAAAACATTTAACAATAGCGTTTATGGTGGATTAAAACTTAGTTTTTAGTGATATAATTTGTATTCTATTTTAAGGAGATACTCAAACAATGACTATTTTAGTAACAGGTGGAGCTGGATATATTGGTTCACACACTACCATATTGTTGATTGAAGCGGGTTATGAAGTCATACTTTTTGACAACTTTTCAAATGCATCCAAAGAGAGCATTAAACGTGTAGAAAAGATAGTTGGTCAAAGCATTGTACTTATAGAGGGAAATGTCTGTTCGACTTCAGACTTAGACACTGTTTTTACAAATCATTCCATCGATGCAGTTATACATTTTGCTGGGCTTAAAGCTGTAGGTGAGTCTGTAGAGAAACCCTTAAAATATTATGAAAACAACATTGGTGGTACTATTACACTTTGTCAAACTATGGCAAAACATGGATGTAAATCTATCATTTTTTCTTCTTCTGCAACTGTCTATGGTGATCCGCATACCACACCTATCTTAGAAAACTTTCCACTAAGTGCTACCAACCCTTATGGGCGTTCAAAACTTTTTGTCGAAGAGATACTTCGTGATGTTTATATCTCAGACAATGACTGGAATATTATTTTACTGCGTTACTTCAACCCTGTGGGGGCACACCCCTCAGGTAGTATTGGGGAAGACCCAAATGATGTACCAAACAACCTTATGCCTTTTATAGCACAAACTGCTGTGGGTAAGAGGAAGTTTCTCTCAATATTTGGAGATGACTACAAAACAAAAGATGGTACTGGTGTACGAGACTACATCCATGTTATGGACTTAGCAGATGGTCATGTCAAAGCACTCAATATTATTGATTCATTAAATCAAGTGATGACTGTTAATTTAGGCACAGGTACTGGCTATTCTGTACTAGATATGGTAAAATCTTTTGAAAAAGCTTCAGGATGCAAAGTACCTTACAAAATAGCCCCAAGAAGAGCGGGTGACATAGCTTCTTGTTTTGCAAACCCTAAGTATGCAAAACAAGTGTTAAACTGGGAAGCAAAACATGACATAGATGCAATGTGTGAAGACACCTGGCGTTGGCAATCAAATAATCCAAATGGATATACGGAATCATAAATATGACAAATAAAAAGAGACAAAATCATGAAAAATAAACTCTACTTTAAAGCCACACTCAAAGAAAGATCTGAATATGCATACAATGCCATTGTTGAAGAAAAAGCCTCTATTGGATACTATGGGCTTCCAAAACAAGACATCACAGATATTTTAGAGTATTGTAACAAAATTCCTTCCCATGTTGAGTCCATCGCAGTTATAGGTATAGGTGGTAGTTCTTTAGGTGCAAAAGCTGTCTATGAATTTTTAAAGCCTGTAGAGACGCTTTCAAGAGACCTCTACTTCTTTGAAAGTACAGACCCTATTAATATTCAAAATAAAATTGATATGCTAGATTTAGAAAAAACACATTTTTTAGTCATATCCAAATCTGGAACCACTGTAGAAACTTTTGCTATTTATAAGCTTTTACTTTCAAGACAAGCCAACAGTGCTGCCTACACATTTATCACAGACAAAGGTTCAGATTTAGAAAAATATGCAAAAAGTATAGACACTTCAGTACTTTACTTGGCAGACAATGTGGGTGGCAGGTTTTCTGTACTCTCTTCAGTCGGTCTTTTGCCATTGGCACTCTGTGGTGTTGATATTAAAAGCTTACTACATGGTGCCAACAGTGTCAATAAGAGTTTTTTTGAAGATGGTTACCTTAAAAGTACACTGCTTGAAAAAGCAATTTTCTATGCAAGGAACCATGCAAAATACCACATTAACTGCCTCTTTGCCTACTCAGAATCTTTAAAATATTTTTGTGAATGGTATGTACAGTTGTGGGGCGAAAGCTTAGGAAAAAAACAGCGGCACTCTGCCTTTCATGTGGGGCTAACTCCAATTGGGCTTATTGGTCCAAAAGACCAACACTCTTTTTTACAACTCATTATGGAAGGTACACGTGACAAGTCTGTCACCTTTATACAGATAGAAGATTTTCAAGATAATCTCAAAATCCCAAATAGTTCACTCAAGCATCTTGAAGATTTAGATATCCTCAATGACATCTCTTTCTCTGAGCTCATTAATATGCAATGTAACTCAGTTATGGAAGCATTACAAGAAGAAGAGAATATACCTTTAGATAAAATTGTTATCCCTAAAGCAGATGCTGAAAACATGGGTGCACTCATTTTCTATTATGAACTTTTAACTTCCTTAGTGGGAGAATTGATAGATGTTAATACCTATGACCAACCTGGTGTCGAGGCCGCAAAAAAAATCTTAAAAAAGAAGCTCAAAATGAAGTTCAATATCTAACCACGCTATAACACTTTTTTAGCTAGAATTTTATATAAATTATAACAAAGTGAATTATACTATGGTAAAAAAATGTCTTTTCCCTGCAGCAGGTTATGGAACAAGGTTTCTTCCTGCAACCAAAGCGACTCCCAAAGAGATGCTTCCAGTTCTTACTAAACCCCTCATCCAATATGGTGTAGAGGAAGCCTTAGAAGCCGAGATTAAAACTATGGCTATTATTACTGGTCGCGGAAAACGTGCCATTGAAGATCATTTTGACATCTCTTATGAACTGGAACATCAGATTAAAGGCACGCCTAAAGAGCATATGCTCAATGAAATTCGTCAGCTTATTACTCAATGTACCTTTTCTTACACACGTCAAGTGGAGATGAAAGGCTTAGGCCATGCTATACTTACTGGTGAAACACTCATCGGTGATGAACCTTTTGCCGTCATTCTTGCAGATGATTTATGTACAAACCAAAATGACAGTGTACTTAAACAAATGATAGAGGTTTACGAAAAGTACCAATGCTCTGTTGTTGCCATAGAAGAGATAGACATTGAAGACAGTAGCAAGTATGGTATCATTTCAGGTAAACTTGTAGATGGTACAGACAATACCTATAGGGTCTCAGACATGATCGAAAAACCAGAGCCTAAAGATGCACCAAGTAATATGGCTATTATTGGGCGCTATATACTTACACCTGATATATTTGATATTTTACGCAAAACACAACCAGGGAAAAGTGGTGAAATTCAAATTACTGATGCCCTACTTAAACAAGCTACTGAAGGAAATGTCATAGCTTACAAGTTTAATGGAAAACGTTTTGACTGTGGCTCAGTTGATGGATTTGTGGAAGCCACAAATCATTTTTATAATAACATACAAGGATAAACATGAAAGGTATCATACTCGCAGGAGGATCAGGTACGCGTTTATACCCTATTACCAAAGGTATTTCAAAACAGTTGGCTCCTATTTATGACAAACCAATGATTTACTATCCACTCTCTGTACTCATGCTCTCTGGTATTACAGAAATACTTATTATCTCTACCCCAGATGACCTACCTAGGTTTGAAGCCCTATTAGGTGATGGCTCTGATTTAGGTATCTCTTTTTCATACATTGTCCAACCTACTCCTGATGGGCTTGCACAAGCTTTTTTACTTGGTGATGATTTTATTGGTGATGATGATGCATGTTTGGTACTTGGTGACAATATCTTTTATGGTCATGGACTGACCCAACTACTCGCCTCTTCAGTTCAAAATGCCAAAGAAAAAAATGAAGCCACTGTCTTTGGCTACCATGTGCATGACCCTGAGCGTTATGGTGTTGCAGAGTTTGATCAAGAGGGTAAAGTGACTTCACTAGAAGAAAAACCAAAAGATCCAAAAAGTAACTATGCTGTAGTAGGACTCTACTTTTACCCCAATGATGTAGTGAAAAAAGCAAAAAATGTCAAACCTTCAGAACGTGGTGAACTTGAAATCACTACACTCAATCAAGACTATTTACAAGAAGAAAGACTTAGAGTTGAGCTTATGGGTAGAGGGTACGCATGGCTTGACACAGGCACACATGAGAGTCTACTAGAAGCTTCAAACTACATACAAACTATAGAAAACCGTCAAGGTCTAAAGGTAGCCTGCATAGAAGAAATAGCCTATGAAATGGGCTACATCTCAAAAGAAAAACTTCTTGAACTGGCTGAACCTCTCAAAAAAAACCAGTATGGACAGTACTTGATTAGAAGAGCGAAAGAAAAAGCTAAAGTGGGTTAAATGTAACTCCACTATTAGTATCAATAGACACCCGCAAAATAAGAATATTTCGATATAATTATGCAAAAATTATGTAGGAGATAAAATGGCAAATAAAGCTATTTTAGTCACGGGTTGTGCGGGGTTTATTGGTTCTAACTTTGTGCCATACTTTTTAGAAAAATACAACAATTATCATATTATCAATCTTGATTTACTGACTTATGCTGGGGATTTAGAAAATCTTCAAGAAATTGAAGGTAACGAAAACTATACATTTGTACAAGGTGATATTTGTGACCGTGAGTTGGTTCAGTCACTCTTTGACACATACTCTATTCAAGGTGTCATACACTTTGCAGCTGAATCTCATGTAGACAACTCCATTAAAAACCCTGGTGTATTCATTGAAACCAATGTCAATGGTACATTTACACTTCTAGATGTAGCCTATAAAACATGGATGGAAAAACCATTTACCTACAAAGATGGCTACCAAGGATGTAGGTTTCATCATATTTCTACAGATGAAGTCTATGGTACACTAAATGAAACAGACCTCTTTACAGAAGAGACTCCTTATGCACCAAACTCTCCTTACTCAGCATCTAAAGCATCCTCTGACATGATAGTCCGTAGCTATCAAGAGACCTATGGACTCAACACTGTTATTACCAATTGTTCAAATAACTATGGACCTAAACAGCATGATGAAAAGCTTATACCTACTATTATACGTAAAGCCTTAGCTGGAGAAGATATACCTATTTATGGTGACGGTAAAAACATTCGTGATTGGCTTTATGTGCTTGACCACTGTAAAGGCATAGACCTAGTCTACCATACAGGTAAAGAAGCAAATGTCTACAATATTGGCGGACGCAATGAGCGTACAAACCTACAGATTGTTGATGCTATTTGTACCATTTTAGATAAAAAAGTGCCAAGCGACAAAAGCTACAAAGAGCTTATTACTTTTGTAGAAGATAGAGCTGGGCACGACAGACGTTATGCCATAGATGCTACAAAACTGGAAAATGACTTAGGCTGGAAAGCAGATGAGAACTTTGATACAGGTATCATAAAAACCATTGAGTGGTATTTGACAAAATACAAAGTAGCGTAATTTGCTAAACTTTATTAAAGCCATCTTTGAAAATAAAGCACTTCTTTGGACACTCACCAAAAATGACTTTAAGCAAAAATATTTTGGTAATATTCTTGGTGTAGCTTGGGCATTTATACTCCCTGCTGCCACCATAGCCATACTATGGTTTGTCTTTCAAGTTGGGTTTAAATCACAGCCTATTGATAATTTTCCATTTATTTTATGGCTTGTGGCAGGGATGTTTCCTTGGTTTTATTTTTCTGAAGGTCTCTCAAACGGAACCAATAGTATTGTTGCCAATGGATTTTTGGTCAAAAAAGTTGTCTTTCGCATTTCATTACTTCCCATTGTTTCCATATCTACTGCACTGGTAGTGCATCTATTTTTCATCTTCTTTATGTTTGGCATGTTTGTCTACTATGGGTACTCACCTGAAATATACTGGATTCAAATACTCTACTATGTTTTTGCAACTTCGGTCTTACTGCTTGGACTCTCTTGGCTTACCGCATCTATCCTTGTATTTTTTAAGGACATAGGACAGTTTGTTGCCATGGTCATACAGTTTGGATTTTGGCTCACTCCTATTTTTTGGTCACTCAAAATGGTACCTGAACAGTACCATTGGTTTATAAAAGCCAACCCCATTCACTATATTGTTAAAGGCTATAGAGACTCCATGATAAACCAAACATGGTTTTGGGAAGATGTAACTTTAATGGTTTACTTTTGGGTAGTAACCCTCAGTATATTTATAATTGGTGGACTCACCTTTAAGAAACTCAAACCACATTTTGCGGACGTACTCTAATGTCAGATAATGCTATAAAGGTAGAAAACCTTAGTAAACTTTACCATCTCTATACCAATCCTCAAGATAGACTCAAAGAGGCACTAAACCCTTTTAAAAAATCTTACCATACAGATTTTTATGCCATGGATGATGTCTCTTTTAGTATTCAAAAAGGTGAAACCGTTGGTATTGTAGGAAAAAATGGTGCAGGTAAATCTACCTTACTTAAAATGATTACAGGTGTACTAACACCAACACATGGTAACATTGAAACGCATGGAAAAATATCTTCTCTACTAGAATTAGGTGCGGGCTTTAACCCAGAGATGTCTGGCTTTGACAATATCTATCTCAATGGTAGCCTCATGGGTTTTAGCAAAGAACAAATGGATGTACGCTTAGATGATATTATAGATTTTGCTGACATTGGTGAGTTTATACACCAGCCTGTTAAAATGTATAGTTCTGGTATGTTTGCAAGACTTGCATTTTCTGTGGCTATCAATGTAGACCCCGATATTCTCATAGTAGATGAAGCACTCTCTGTTGGAGATTTGGCTTTTCAGATGAAATGTTTTAAAAAGTTTCAAGACTTTCAAGAACAAGGACGTACTATTCTTTTTGTGACCCACGCTTTAGATACTGTTATACGCTATTGTACACGTGGTATTGTAATAGATGGTGGTAAAAAAGTCTTTGAAGGTACTTCTAAAGATGCCGTTGACTCTTTCAAAAAAATTCTCTCTGGTGATTTTTATGAAAGTGACTTAGAAGCAAAAAGACAAAAAGCTCAAAAGTTACAAGCCAAAGAGACAGAAAATCAAGATATAAAAGAAACCAACCTCCTCAAAGATGCTTTCGATATACATAAAGATATTGATATTTATGGAAATCATATGGCACAAATATTTGACTATGGTACTTTAGATAATTTAGGTAACCCAGCAGATATACTAGATTACAATAGTGATTTTAGCATTGTCATGAAAGTAAAATTTCATGAACCAATAGAAAACCCTATTTTTGCATTTACCCTTAAAGACGTAAGAGGTTTAGAGATAACAGGTACCAATACCTACATGAAGCACATTGTCTCTGGTGTATTTAAGCAAGGTGACATTGCAACGGTGACCTTTAAACAAAAGGCAAATTTACAATTAGGTAAGTATGCTCTGTCTCTTGGATGTGTCAATCTCAATGAAAAAGGTGTAGAGGTTTATAATAGGATTTATGATGCAATGCTTTTTGAAATTATAGGCTCTGCACAGATGGTAGGTTTTTATGATCTTCAAAGCGAAATCACCATAGCGTAAAGGTAAATAATGGCAGCAAAATTAAATTTAGATTTTTATAGTGGTAAAGACTATTATAGTGATGGAGATATAGAAAATGAACTCCTAGATATTGTAAAAAACAATCAAGACTATACTGAAGTTTTAGCCAAAGATGGAAGATGGCCTATACTCTATCATCTCTCACCTATTCGTCAAAACATTATCAATTGGTATCCATTTAAAAAAAATGCAACCTGTCTTGAAATAGGTGGTGGCTGTGGTGCCATTACGGGTGCCTTGTGTCAAGGTCTTGAAAAAGTTGTGGTAGTTGAACTTTCAAAAAGACGTTCGAGTATTAACCTAGAAAGACATAAAAATTTTAATAACCTTGAAATTATTGTAGGCAACTTGAACGATATTGTCTTTGAAGAAAAATTTGACTATATCACACTCAATGGTGTCTTAGAGTATGCAGGCTCTTTTACCAATACAGATGAACCATATAAAGATTTTTTAACACAAATAAAGCACTATTTAAAACCCGATGGTAAATTGATTGTTGCCATTGAAAATCGTTATGGGTTAAAGTATTTTGCTGGGGCAAAAGAGGACCATACAGGTAAAGAGTTTGATGGAATCACTGGCTATATGGACACAGACAAAGTACAAACCTTTGGTAAAAAAGAGTTAGAGGAGCTACTCAAAACTTCTGGGTATCCAGAACAGTCATTTTATTATCCTCATCCTGACTACAAAATGCCTATGGAAGTTTACTCTGAAGATTGGCTACCGAGTGCAGAGAGCCTACTAGACGCTGCACCAAACTTTGACAATCATCGTTATGCGTTATTTAATGAGTCTGAAGCCTTTAAAGGTATCATTGAAAATGGACAATACCCATTTTTTGCCAACTCATTTTTAGTGGTATGTGGAGAATAAATGAAAATATTGTATGTAAAAGCCAACAGTGAACGAGCTAGAGAGTTTCAACTAAAAACCATTGTCTATGAAATAGATGGACAAAAATATGTGAAAAAAGAAGCTATGCTTCCTGAAGCCATACCACATCTTAAAAAAATGAAAAGTACCTATACTTCTATAAATAAAAGTATCCAAAACCCTCAAATTAAACTTGCTAAAATCATAGATGAATCAGAAAACTCATTGACATTTGAGTTTATAGAAGGTACAAGTTTAGCATCCAAATACAATGCTGCAAAAAAACGTAACAAAGAACAATCAGTCATAGATACTTACTACACTTTGCTTCATGAGGGGTTTAAAACCACTACTTTTGACGTTCAAACAATGGTTACTGAAGACTTTAAACACACCTTGGGTGATTTTGACTACACCTCATGTAACAAGAAACTCTGTTTTGATGGCATATCCAATATTGACCTTATTTTTTCAAATATCATCTTTAAAGATGAGCATATTTATCTTATTGACTATGAGTGGGTGTATGATTTTAACATACCTATAGACTTTGCAATATTTAGAGCTTTACATGCACACAATGACTTACACTGGAAAATGGA
>JAYEFI010000149.1:0-13446 GCA_034658615.1 Campylobacterota bacterium | reverse complement strand
AAGTGGCTTGCTCTTGCCCTTGAGTCCATTGAAAATCAGTGGTATAGCAACTGGGAACTATGTTTGGCTGATGACAAAAGTACAAACCAAGCCACTTTAGACTACTTAAGGTCATTAAAAAACCCTCAAATAAAAGTCACTTTTTTAGAACAAAATGGCAATATCTCTATGGCATCCAATGCTGCGTTAAGTCTTACCACTGGTGACTATGTTGTACTTATGGACAATGATGATGAGATTACACCCGATGCTCTTTATGAAGTCGTAAAATCAATCAATGAAACAGGTGCAGAGTTTATCTATTCTGATGAAGATAAAATGGAAATGGACGGTACCTACTGCGACCCTCACTTTAAACCAAGTTTCGCTCCAGATATGTTTTTATCTCAAAATTACTTAAGTCATTTGGGGGCGATTAAAAAAGAGCTTATCACTAAAGTTGGTGGATTTACAGTAGGACTAGAGGGTTCACAAGATTTTGATTTATACCTAAAAGTACTTGAACATACAAACAAAATACATCATATTGAGAAAGTATTGTATCACTGGAGAAAGATACCCGGTTCTACTGCTGCTGAGTATGGTGAGAAGTCTTATGCTCAAGAGGCTGGACGTAAAGCTTTAGAAAATGCTATGCAAAGACGACATATAGATGCATCTGTGAAAAATGGGCAAACACCAGGTACATACAAAGTAGATTATACTATTGAAAAAACGCCACTTGTAAGTATTATCATACCTTTTAAAGACATGCCAGAACTACTTACGGTATGTATTGAGTCTATATTGGAAAAATCTACTTATGAGCACTTTGAAATTATTGGTATTAGTAACAACAGTGAAAAAGAAGAGACCTTTTCTGAGATGAAACGTTTAAGTGCTTTAGATGAAAGAATTCAATTTTATGAATATAATGTTCCTTTTAATTACTCCAAAATCAATAACCATGCCGTAACTACCTACGCTAAAGGTACGCAAATACTATTCTTAAATAATGATATAGAAATCATTACACCTACTTGGATAGAAGAGATGCTTATGTACTCCCAGCAAGCACAAAATGGTGCGGTGGGTGCAAAACTTTATTTTCCAAATGACACAGTGCAACATGCTGGGCTTGTTATGGCACCAAAAACCATACACTCAGTGATACTTGTTTACCAAGGGTATCCAAAAGAGCATTATGGTTATGGTTCTAGGTTACGTTGCGTGAACAACTATAGTGCGGTGACGGCTGCTTGTTTAATGTTAAAGCGGTCTCTTTTTGATGAAATATATGGTTTTGATGCAGAAAAACTCTCTGTTGCATACAACGATGTTGACCTATGTCTACGCTTACAAGAAGCTGGCTATAACAATGTATGGACACCATACTGTGAAGCCTACCATCATGAGTCAATTTCAAGAGGCTATGAAATCTCACGTAAATCAGTTGAAAGACGTGAAAAAGAAAAACACCATCTAAAAAGTAAACACCCCAATGTTTTTACCAAAACTGATCCTTACTATAATAAAAACTTAAACAGATTTTCTTTGAACTCTGATATATCTGAATCAAACAAAAATACTTATGCAGATGTTGAAGGTATTGCTTTTGAAGAGACTATACTTATTGAAAAAGAACTGCATCCTAAAAAGCATCATCGTATCACGCTCTTTAGTCACTTTGATGCACAAAATGAAATAAAACCATATGTCATTACCTACTTGAAGTCACTTAGTACAATTTCAGATATTATTTTCATATCTACAGCGGAGGGGCTTACTGAAGAGAAGTTAAAATCTATAGAGCCTTATTGCACCAACATACTTGTCAAATGCAATATTGGATATGATTTTGGTGCATGGAAAAGTGGTTTAAATTATCTTGGAAATTCTCTTAATCAATATGATGAACTTGTACTTTGTAACGACAGTGTCTTTGGTCCTTTTGCCTCACTAGAACCCATTTTTGAGAAGATGCATAGCTATGATGTCTGGTCGATGACCGATAACCACGAAATAGCCTATCATTTACAAAGTTACTTTATGGTCTACACTAAAAAAGCCTTTACCTCTACAGTATTTCAAAACTTTTGGAACAACTTTAAAATATATCCAAATAAACAAATGCTCATTGAAAACAATGAAATTGGGTATTCACGAGATTTAATCGATTCTGACTTAAAGTGTGGAGCATATTATTCAACGGTAAATAAAAACTATGTCAATGCTCTACAATACTACTGGAAAGAACTTATTGAAGCACATCAATTTCCATTTGTTAAAAAAGAAGTACTAACAACAAACCCATTAAAAATAGATACCAACGACTGGAAAGAAGTTATTCAAAGACACAGTGACTATGACACAAATCTCATAGAAACACTTATGTAAACAAGGAGTAGGAAGTGCTATTTAACTCTTATGAATTCATATTCATTTTTTTACCTTTGAGTTTTTTTATCTACTTCTTTTTACTCCAAAAAAGACTTCTATTGGGTGCTAAATCTTTTTTAGTCTTCGCTTCTTTATTTTTTTATGCATGGTGGAATATTAGTTATTTACCTATCATTTTGGCTTCTATGTTATTTAACTATGTTGTAGGCAATAGTCTCAATGGTAATTTTACACATCAAAAGGTTAGCAAAAGAAATCTTTTAGGTATCGGTATTATCTCAAACCTTTTACTTTTGGGGTACTTTAAGTACAGTGATTTTTTGATAGAAAATTTTAATGTAGCATTTGACACATCGCACTCACTACTTCATCTCATGTTACCTTTAGCCATCTCATTTTTTACCTTCCAACAAATAGCCTATTTGGTAGATTCCTACAGGCAAGAAACAAAAGAGTACGACTTTATAAACTATGCACTATTTGTTACTTTTTTCCCTCAACTTATCGCTGGACCTATTGTGCATCATAAAGAGATGATGCCACAATTTGCATCACGTTGGAATATGGTTAAAAAGTATAAAAACATTGCTTTGGGTATTTTTATATTTTCTATTGGACTCTTTAAAAAAGTTGTCATAGCCGATACTTTTGCCCTTTGGGCTACAACAGGTTTTGACCATACAAGCGTTTTAGGTTTTTATGAAGCGTGGGCGACCTCTTTGTCCTATACTTTTCAACTCTACTTTGACTTTTCGGGCTATACCGATATGGCCATAGGTGCAGCACTTTTGTTTAATATAAAACTGCCTATAAACTTTTTTTCTCCCTATAAGGCACTCACTATTCAAGACTTTTGGAGAAGATGGCACATTACTCTTAGTCGATTTTTGAAAGACTACATTTACATTCCACTAGGAGGTAACCGTAAAGGAAATATACGTACCTATACAAATCTCATCACCACTTTTATACTCGGTGGCTTATGGCATGGGGCTGGTTGGACCTTTTTATTTTGGGGACTACTTCATGGTCTAGCACTCGCTATACATAGGTTTTGGAAAAACCTTGGGTTTAAAATGCCTACAATACTTGCATGGTTCATCACCTTCCAATTTATCAATGTAGCATGGGTATTTTTTAGAGCTAAGGAGTGGGAAGATGCTATAAAAGTACTTAAAGGCATGACAGATATAGAGAGTCTTAAAGCCTTAACACCCTTTAAACATATTGACACTGAACGTGTACTTACTCTTAGTACTTTTGTTGAGTTTAATATACTTTACTACACTACTAGCCTACTTGTACTGGGTTTTGTAATTTCTATTTTTCTCCCCAATACCCATCAATTACGCAAAAAGTTTCAGCACAAAAAAGAAGCTTCACTACTTGATGTCCTTTTTATTGGAGTTCTGTTAGGGCTAGCCCTTATTGTCACTGTCGCCTCAACAGGTTCAGAATTTTTATATTTTAATTTTTAGGAGATAGCATGAAAAAAAAATATTTTATATTTACAACACTTTTTACTGCTCTTCTCGTCTTTAGTCTCTTGCCTCTTTCTAACTATATGGCTGATGAGACACGTGTTTTGCACCATGATTATGAAAATAAATATGCCAAGTTTCATCCAAATAGAATTTTTCTTCGTGTCCAATATCTGCTTGATAATAAACACAAATATGACACCCTCGTATTTGGTTCCTCTCGTGGTGAATTTATAGATACAGACAAAATTTCACCAAAAGCGTACAATATGTTTCATGGGTTTGGGACACTTAGCACCTACCTACAGAGTCTAAAAGTAGCCCTAAACCAAGGGGTAAAAGTAAAAAATGTTTGGCTAGGTATTAATGATTTTGAAATTTGGAAAGACCATAGTGATGCACTCCATCAACTCACCTTTAAAGATGGACTCTTTGGTAATACTGCACTGTATATGCGTTGGTTATTTAGAAATAGTCCTCACACAATAGATATACTAAAAGATGATCTGCCGTTGGTTCAAAGTGACTTTATTACGAACCCTACAACACAACGCATAATACGTTCTCGGATACAAGAGAAAAATCTTCCTAAACGTAAAGCCATGTATGCTGCGATGCTAGGACATACAGAGCAGTACAAAATAGATGCCTCTATTGAAGATATGAAAAAGATAAAAAGACTTTGCCGTAAACACAATATTACATTAAAAGTTTTCTTTTATCCTTCCTATTACCTTACCTACTTACGTTATGATCAGACAAAAATAAATCTTTTTAAGAAAAAACTTTCCGCTGTCACAGAGTTTCATGATTTTTACCTTTTAAATAAAATAGCTTATGACCAAACAAAATGGTTTGACAGTAGCCATTTTGCAACAAGTATTGGTGACTACATGATTGAAAGTATACAAAAAAACAGCCATCTAGTCACCCATAAAAATGTTGATACACATATAGAAAAGTCTAAATCTTTACTGCTTAAAAGTACAACTTATCCACATTGGCATATTTACATAGTTCATAGTACCTTAGACTTTAGCACATTTCCTACACTCTTTGATATCTATGATGAAAATACAAAATACAAAAAAAATAACCATTTCACCATGCAAAAAGAAAAAGATGGATTTCACATTAATGTACATGGAAATGACCCATGGATTTTAGTCAAGAATATACAGACAGAAACAAAAAATAGTGTGCTTGAAGTAAGCATAGTAACAGACAAAAAAGGTGCCTTTAGACTCTACCTAAAAAACAATAGGAAAGAGAACTATTCTGAAGGAAGAACCCATGTGGTACGTTTAAAAAAAGGTCTAAATACTTTTAATCTTATTGTACCAAGCAAATATTTAGACAACGATTTGAGAATTGACTTTATCTCTCAGACAGGTCAATACATTATCAAAAAATTACATATACGTGAACTTAACTAGGAAAAATATAAATGACAAACAGCAAGCAAATTATGGCTCAATTCATCACTACAGAAACAACAACAAAATCTTATATTATACTTTTTTGTATAGCACTTTTCATGTTAGCTGCAAACCCTTTTAAGGGTGAGACTATTGCCCCTATGGATTTACTGGTCAAGTACCCTGGTTGGCAAAATAGTGGACAGCATGAACCATACATCAATGGTGAACGTTCCGATGTTTTAGATGCCAAACTCCCTATATGGATAAGTGCAAAGCGTACACTTTATAATGGTGAAATACCCCTTTGGAATCACCAAAGAGCAGGTAAACCTGGACTTATTTTCACCAACTCACTTCTCACACCTGCTTTTGTTGTTTTCGCTATAGTGCCAGATGATGCGTTAGGCTTCTACTTGTCTAACCTAGTAAACGTGCTTATTGGTCTCATAGGTATGTTTCTCTTTTTAAGGCTTTTCTTTTCACACTATGCATCTATATTTGGGGCAACTGTCTTTATGTTTTCTGGTTTTAATGCCGCATGGTTTTTTTGGGCACATGTAGATACTGCTGTTTTTGCTCCTTGGGTGATGTATGCAGTATTTCGTTACTTACAAAGTGAAAAAAGGCAAGACCTCATCTTAGTCACGGTGAGTATGTTATTACTTAACTTAGGTGGCTTTCCTATGGTTGCAGTCATGACCTATATGGCAACGGCTATCATGGTACTTCTTTTACTAATAAGTGCAAGAAAGTCTTTTAAAACAAAGTCTTTTAAAACATGGATGGTTCAACTCTCCTATCTTCTTGTCTTTGCGATACTTGCTGTCATTATCTCACTCCTGTTTGTCTACCCTCTTATTGAACTCTTAGGGTGGATGGGTGGTATGGGCTACAGGAGTTCTGGTGCTGGGTTCTCCCGAGCAGACTTTGCCCTATTTTACAACCCTGACCTCTATAAAGCACCTAGAGTTGAGACCACTTTTTATGTGGGCGTACTTCCTTTACTTTTTTTGGCGTTAACTCTTATTTACTCTCTATTTAAGCCAAAGTTTATTGCATGGTTTGGTCTACTACTCTTTCTCTATGCACTGACTATCTCTTTTGTACTCATAGACATTGACATCATTCGTGCCATTCCTACACTAGACTCTAGCCTACTCACTAGATTTGGTTTTTTACTTGGTCTTTCATTGGCAATTATCTCTGCGTATACCATACATACATTTATGAAAATGTTCGATTCTAAAGTTTGGGTATTGTCTTTGGTTGTCCTGCTTTTTAGTCTACAAATCTATCAACAAAAATCACTTTTTTCAAAATTTAATGGGGCGGTAGACAATGACTCATTTTACCCTCAAACAAAAAGTTTAGCCTATTTACAAAAAACACTTAAACCACTTGAACATGTCATGGCTGACAGTGGTTTCCTCATTGGAGGTACACTAGGTGGCTATGGACTTAATGACTGGTTTGCACATAGTTTTCATCAAGGTCAAGAGAAAGAACTTCTTAGAAAAATAGTACGCAAACCTTTTAAAACACCCACTTCTACCATGTTTAATTTAGCACAAATTAATCTTGACAGTCCATACATAGACTACTTAGGCATAAAAGCTATTTTAACCACACAGTACTCTGCACATGCACCCTTAGCATTTTGGCATAACATCAACCATAAAAAGCCTTGTCCTACTTTGCCTAAGAACACACTGGTTCAACCATTTACGCTTTCAAAACCCTATACTACAAAAGGCATATCTCTTCATATGGCGACCTATAGCCAAGCACATGCAAGTGCTGATGTACAACTGACACTCAAGAAAGCAAACGAGGTCATAACAAGTGTGATTGTAAAAAAAGAGTCTATTACAGATAATAGATGGGTAGATTTTCTCTTTGATGCAGAAAAAACCCTCTTAAAAGGTAGCTATACTATAGAGATTGTAATGACGAAAAATAAAGATGCCAAACCTCTGACTGTTTGGTCTAACATTGGTGAGAAAAATGAGCCTTTACTTGCCAATGGCACAAAAACAAACCTCTCATTTCAAATGAGGTTTATACAAAACCGTGCACTCAACCCTAAATATACACTTTTAAATCTTGAACCAAATATTCACATACTAAAGAATGAAACTGTAAATGAAAATGCTTACTATCTTCCGACATTAGATACAAAAGTGTCTCCAGATTATGCACCTATTAAAACCACTCACTTTTCAAATACAAAAATAGTGGTAGAGCACCAAGCCAAACAAAGTGGCTGGATTGTTTTTCCTATGCACAATTATCCTGGATGGCAAGCAACAGTCAATGGTGAAGAGGTAGTAATAGAGACATTTTTACATACCATGCCCGCAGTAAAAGTAAACCATAATAGCGTTATAATACTCACCTATAAACCTAGTTATGCTAAGTACCTTGCATGGCTTAGTCTCATAGGCATATTAATTTTACTATTTTTAGCATTTTACTATAGAAAAAAGGACTCTAACTCATGAAACTCATCATTCAAATACCCTGCTACAATGAAGCTGGCACACTGGCAATAGCCTTAGGTGCTCTACCTAGAGAAGTAGAAGGGTTTGATAAGGTTGAATGGCTCATTATCAATGATGGCAGCACAGATGAGACAGTCAAAGTAGCCAAAGAGTGTGGGGTTGACCATATAGTAGACTTTAAGTACAACCAAGGACTTGCCAAAGGCTTTATGGCAGGATTGGATGAGTGTTTAAAACAAGGTGCAGATGTCATTGTGAACACAGATGCAGACAACCAATATGAAGCTGATGACATTCCCAAACTTACTGCACCCATACTGGCAAATGAAGCTGAGTATGTTGTGGGAGAACGTCCTATTTCTCAAACAGAACACTTCTCTCCTGCTAAAAAGTTTTTACAAAAACTAGGTTCGTGGGTGGTTAGAAAAGCGAGTAATACAGACATCCCCGATGCCCCTAGTGGCTTTAGAGCTATGAGCAAAGAGTGTGCTGAGCAACTCAATGTCTACAACAACTACACCTACACCCTAGAGACCATCATACAAGCTGGACAAAAAAATATGGCTATCACTTCGGTACCCATACGTACCAATGAAGACTTAAGACCTTCACGTCTTTTTTCCAGTATTCCTGATTATATAAAAAAATCTGTTGTAACAATTGTACGTATTTTTGTGGTTTACAAGCCATTTAGTTTCTTTATGAGTATTGCTGCAGTGCTTTTTGGGCTTGGTTTCTTACTTGGTCTTCGTTATCTTTATTTTATGATAAGTGGTGATGGTGAAGGACATACACAGTCGGTTATACTCGCAGGTGTACTCATGGGTATGGGTGTTCAAGCTGCACTCATAGGCTTTGTTGCTGACCTACTCGCTGTCAATAGAAAACTTTTAGAAAAAATAAAACTTTCTACTACAAAGCGTGACTAATTAACGTGAATAAAGAGAAAGTAAAAAGTTTTGCCTATACCCTAGGTAAATCTCTTGGTATTTTAGGCATTGCCTATCTTTTTTATGCACTCTATCAAGAGTATACCTTTAGTTCTTTTATAGAAAATTTTTATGCCATTGCACACATCTTGCCACAACTTTTTATACTGAACCTACTCTCCATACTCATAGGTATACTTGCTTGGCATCATATGCTTACGCATTATGCACAAAACCCTTTTAACTATATGCTCTCTTACTACTACTTTTGTAAAACTGAGGTGGCTAAGTATTTACCTGGAAATATTTTTCATTTTCTTGGACGTCAAGCTTTGGCGTCTCAAGTAGGTATCACACAAGGAGAAATGGCAAAAAGTTCTTTACTTTTTATGCTTTTATTGCTTAGTGCCACCATACTTTCTAGTACCCTTTTTGCTCTACCTGTGACACAAGTATCTATGCTTATTGTTATACTCATGCTGTTGGCTTCTTTGGTTGCTTTTATAGGACTTGCGTTTATTTACAAAAGCTTTCCTTATGTTAAAAAAATAAAGCTAAATATACTCTTGACTCTTTCTATATTACTACAAGGGGTGATGCTTGGTATTATTGTAGTCACTCAAGTCAAAGAACCCACATTGCAACTTTTTCTCCTAGTCTCTAGCATTTACATTATCTCTTGGCTTATAGGGTTTGTCACCCCTGGTGCATCTGGTGGGTTAGGTGTGCGTGAAGGTACATTTATTGCACTGGTAAACTACCTAGAAGTAGCCATAACAACTGATGTCATTATATTTTCTGTGCTTTTGGTCAGGCTTATAAATATTTTGACAGATATTTTGACCTATCTATCTACTTTTTTACTCTCATCTAAAATACACAAGGTACACACGTGAAATACGCTATTGAAGAACTCATTTACGACAATGAAACTATTATCAAACAAACACCTGCAACGTTAGTAAAAACAGATATAAACGTTGCTGTAGTCATTCATGTATTTTATACCGATATTTTTGAAGAGATACAACTACTTTTAGCAAAGATAAAAGTACCTTTTGACCTTTTCATTACTATTCCTGAAGGTACAGATGAAGAGACAATTAAGGATTTATTTGAATCATCTCCTAACATACGCATCTATATGACAGAAAATAGAGGGCGTGATGTACTCCCTTTCTTGCAAGTCATGAAACTTATAGGTACACAAAACTATGCTTATATTTGTAAGTTACATACTAAAAAAACAGATGGTTCAGACTTAGGAAATATCTGGCGGAAGCTACTTTACTTTGACCTTATTGGATCAAATGATATTGTTGAAAAAACCATCAAAGCATTTGAGGTAGACCAAAATGTTGGCATGGTGACAGGTAAAAATACCATTTTAGATGTTGAGAGTTATATGTACGATAATCGTCCCAAATTAACGCAACTTAAAAACAAACTAGACATTCATTGGGATGATAATTTCAATTTTGCAGCAGGTACAATGTTTTGGATAAAGGGTGCGTTACTCGAAAAGATAGTAACACTCCTGCAAAATGACCAACTAGACTTTGAAAAAGAATCAGGTCAAACAGACAACACTTTAGCCCATGCCATTGAGCGTCTTTTTGGTTTACTTTGTCACAAAGAAGGGCTACATATAGCAAGAAGCCCTTCGTCTTACAAAATGCTTGATGAACATACCCTTGAAGGGCTTGCATCACTTGTGCTAAGTCAAGAATATGTAGATATTGATGTTTTTCAAAAAGAAATCGCCACACAGAACAGTTACATAAAAAAACAGAGAAAAACCATTGAAAACTTAGAACAGTTAGCTGAGTCCATGCGTCTAAAAAATAGAATCAAAAAATTCATACCTACGACACTTTATACCAAAAGTACAAAAATTTTGGGTTTACTTAAGACAGTTAAAAATAACCCTCAACTGCTTAAAAAAGTTTTTTATTATTTAAAACGTGGTGAAATTTCTTATCTGATTACTAAACTCAAAGAGAAGAGTCGTGCTAACTTAGCACACTCAAAAGAACTGGTTTTTGTTGAACCTAGCCAATATTTTGCACCACTTGACAAAAGCCATTATACTCTTGAAGACCTCACTGTAGATATTATCATCCCTGTGTACAACGGTTTTGAGTTTTTAGAACCTCTTTTTGACAGTGTCGAGCAAAATACTACCTCTGCGTACCGTCTAATAGTCATCAATGACTGTAGCCCAGATGAAAAAGTAAAACCCTATTTACTCAAACGACTCGCGTCTCACTCTAGTGCCATCTTCATAGACCATCAAGAAAACCAAGGGTTCTTAAAGAGTGTCAATGAAGCTTATGCTCATGTCAATGACCATTTCATCTTGCTCAACACAGACACAGAAGTGCCACCATTTTGGATGGAACGTCTTATGTACCCTATTGTACATATGGAAAATGTGGCATCTACCACACCATTTACAAACGCGGGAGAGATAGCAAGTTTTCCAAACTTTGTTGCTGACAATGACATCTTTGACAATATGTCAGTGGAAGACTTAGACATGGTGTTCCAAACGGTAAACCCTAAAGACTTTTATGCACAAGTACCTACTGGTGTTGGCTTTTGCATGGGGGTAAACTACAACTTAACAAAGCACATAGGCATGTTTGTAGAAGACACTTTTGGTAAAGGCTATGGAGAAGAGAATGACTGGTGCCAAAGAGCCATAAAAGAGGGCTACAGCAATCTCATTGTACCAAATCTCTTCGTGTACCATAAGCATGGTGGTTCATTCTCAGCCGAAGAGAAACAAAAACTTTTAAAAGAAAATTCCGTAAAGCTACAAGCACGTCACCCAAACTATGGCAAAGATGTCACAGAGTATATAGCACTAAACCCTCACAAAACACTCAGAGAACTACTTGTTCTCATGGCAAGTGACAAAAAAGTAGGCACACATCTCATTTTTGACCATGCTTTAGGTGGTGGAGCAAATATTTATGCAGAAAAACGCATAGAAGTGTATTTAAAAGAACAAAAGTCTGTCCTACTTGTACAGTATGACTTCTACGCTGCAACATACACCCTAAGACACCGTTACAAAGGCTATGACTTTGCTTACAAAGTACCTACATTTGAAGCACTACGTACACTACTAAATAGACTGCACCTTAATGAACTTTTTGTAAATAACCTAGTCTCCTATCCAAATATTTTTGAGACATTGAGCTACATAAAAGAACTCTCATCTCCAAAACAGACACAACTTGTACTACCTATACATGATTTTTATGCTATCTCTCCTTCCTATAATTTGTTAGATGCAAATGGTATTTACAACCTTGATGCTTGCATAGACAATACAAAAATGCTTCAAAATAAACAAGAGTGGCGTACTTTTTACTCTGACATTGTCAATATGCCTAAATGGCATACTCTTTGGAAAGATTTACTTCAAAATGCACAACAAGTACTCTGCTTTTCTCACTCAAGCAAAGCATTACTCTTAGAGGCTTACCCTAACCTCACCTCTACTATAGATGTCATTCCACATACTGTTGATGGTATTGAGCCTATTACTATACAAAAAGACTCGCATAAGACCAGTGTTACCGTGGGTGTTTTAGGAGGTATTGACCATGTCAAAGGTGCAACTATTATTAAAGAGATGATAAAAATTATAGATACTGAAGCGTTAGATATTAACATTGTAGTCATTGGCGTAATCACTGAACCCATTAAAAGTAATCGATTTAAAGTTACAGGCAAATATGCACTAAATGAGTTGGAAAATCTTATCATTAAAAATAAGATTGACATCTTCCTCATTCCCTCCATTTGGCCAGAAACATTTTCCTATACCACGCAAGAGATTATGATGATGCAAATGCCCCTCATGGTCTTTAACCTTGGAGCACCTGCTGAGAGAGTGTCTAAGTATGACAAAGGGTATATTATTGACGAAATTTCTGCACATGCTGTAGTAAGACAGGTTAAAGAACTTAACATCTAAATATGCCAAATAAACCCTATACACTATTCAACATCCAAGCACTTCGTGCCATTGCTGCTATCTTGGTAGTTATGCATCATGCCTTTCCTCACTATCAGGCAACTGGTACTACGGTAAGTTGGATTGAAAGTATTTCTAACTGGGGTTTTGTAGGTGTCGATATTTTTTTTATTATTTCTGGTTTTATTATGGCATATACTACATTTGATAAACCAAGAGGTCTAACAAGTGCAAAGATATTTTTTAAACATAGAATTTTTAGAATTTACTTAGGATATTGGCCATTTTTTATTGCTATGACTGCACTACTTATTGTAACAGATAGAATACATTCTCTAGATATCCTAGGTTCTTTTTTACTGTATAATCCCGATATGTTTCAGATTATACTTCCTATTTCATGGTCTTTGACATATGAGCTGTATTTTTATTTACTATTTTTAGTCACATTTCTTTTTACACGAAAACAACTATATATCTATATACCCATTTTTATCCTAATACTTTTAGTACTCATTCTTTCTTCCTCCTATAAAATATTTTTGCCACTTAACTTTTTATATTCACCTTTTTTATTAGAATTTTTCATGGGTGTACTTCTCTATATGTTTAGATCTTACCTTATGCATAGTTGGGTACTCATTTTTGCAATAATTCTCATGCTTGTAACATTTATTTATGGTGTAGAACATGAAAGTAAAAACGGTCTTATACGTATCTTATCATTTGGAACAAGTGCTTTTT
>JAYEFI010000148.1:9532-26205 GCA_034658615.1 Campylobacterota bacterium | reverse complement strand
TGTTATAATAAACAAAAAGGAGTTCATTATGTATGCAATTGAATTTGAAGCACCTATTGAAAATGGTATTGTGCGTATACCTCAAAAATATCAAGAAATACAAGATAATAAAAAAGCAACTTTTGTCGTAATGTATGAGTATGATAAAGTTACTACAAAAGAATCAATTAAAGATTGTAAAGTAGATGATAGTATCAATGATGAATTAGATAAATTATTTGCTAACTCAAATAATAAAGTACAAGTTACTATGGAGTTGGCAACAAATATAGATGATATGGTAATCATGGTTCCGTTGAGGGATTAAGTGAATTAGCCCTTACGGCGAGAGTTTTATTTTTTGCATATTTTATTACGTGGTGGGTTAAAAACCCACCCTACGGAATTGTGTTATAATAAACAAAAAGGCGACACAATGGACGCTTTAAAAAAATATGAACATTTACCCCATTACACATATGAAGACTACGTGCAGTGGGAAGGTGAATGGGAACTTGTAGATGGCATAGCTTATGCCATGGCTCCTGCACCTGTGAAGAAACATCAAAAATTAGTTTTAAGTATAGGCAGTGAACTTTTGCAGCAGATAGATATGTGCAAGGAGTGTGAAGTGCTTATGGACTCTGATTGGAAGTTAAACTCAGAAAACATACTCAAACCAGATGTTGCTGTAGTCTGTAATGATAAAAATGAAAAGTACATCTCTAAAACGCCAGAAATAATATTTGAAGTGATTAGCCCCTCTACTGCGAGTAAGGACGAAGGGTTAAAGTTTCAGATGTATGCAAACGAGGGTGTAAAGTACTATATATTGGTCTATCCAAATGACTTGGTAGCAAAAGTATATAAAAATGATGACTTTAGCTTCAAGAAGCTAGGTGAGTTTGATTCTGAGGTATTACAATTTGATGATACAAAATGTGAAGTGAGTTTCGATTTTTCTGCTATTTTTGATAGATTTAGATAAAAAGTCAATTAAGATTGGTAAATTTTTTTAATTAAGAGTAGATTTATCCTATTTAAGTCATAATCTCTCACAAAATTAATTTCAAGGATATAAAATGGCAACAGTAACATTTAAAAAAGACATCGTATGTAACTTAGGTGGAACAGAAGTAAATGTAGGTGACACAGCACCAGTAGTGACAGTAGTAAACTGTAACCCAATGCTTCAAGATGAGCAGGTAGGTGGAGAAGGTAAAGTGCAACTTGTAGTAGCAGTTCCTTCACTCGACACAGGCGTATGTGATGCAGAGACTAGAAGATTTAACAAAGAAGCAACAGCACTAGATGGTGTAGAGGTACTTACTGTTTCTATGGATTTACCATTTGCAGCAGCAAGATGGTGTGGAGCAGCTGGTGTTGAAAACATTAAAGTATGTTCTGACTTTAGAAACAAAGACTTTGCTAATGCGTATGGTGTACTTCTTGCAGATGGTCCTTTAGCAGGTGTAACAGCTAGAGTTATTTTTGTAGTAGGGAAAGATGGTAAAATTGCTTATAAGCAAACCGTACCTGAAATTACAGAAGAGCCAAACTACGAAGAAGCACTTGCAGCAGCTAAGGCAGCATGTTAAGTTTTATGGCGTAACCACGTAAAACCCTTTTTGGTTTTACGTATCTTTTTATTTGATTATTTCCCCTTTTTTTACCCAACTTTCGCTACAATCATACCCATGATATTTAACCCTAAAATACTACTATTTTTAAACCTATTTTTGATGTTGTTTTTGACTGGATGTTCAAAAAGTCCTAAACCTAAAACCGAGCTGTATAGCTTGGCAGAGTGTAAGCAAGAGTTACTTGAGGCTGAGGACTATAGTCAAGAAAAAAGCGTTGACCTTATAGTGGTTGAAAAAAAAGAGCGTCGTATGTACTTATATAGAAATAATAAGGTACAGAGTTCTGTGCCTATTTCCTTGGGTAAAAACCCTGTAGGAACTAAAGAAAAACAGGGAGATAACAAGACTCCTGAAGGGACATTTTGGATAAGCAGAAAACTTTGTTCCTCTAAGTACTACAGGTCTTTATGTATCTCTTACCCTCGCCCACAAGATATTGCAAAAGCACAAGTAAAAGGATTGAACCCTGGAGGGAACATTACCATTCATGCACAACCTAAATGGAATGCAGATGGACATAAAAACGACTACATGCTCTCTAAAAACTGGACGGAGGGGTGTGTGGCTGTGACCAATAAAACGATGCGTCAACTATGGTATGCTGTACGAGAGGGTGTACCTATTATTATAAGGTAAAAGATGGCATATACACAAAAACAGATAGATAAATTTAACAGACAAAAGTATATTAGTGAATTGGAAAAAGTGTCTAAGAATCTTTTTAGAATGTTTAGAGATGATAAGGCAACAGCAGAGTCTTTTACGCTAAAATTCGATGCTTTAAAGAAAAAGTTTGATGCACGAGAAGAGATACATCTGGATTCAGAGTATCACAGGCAACTTAAAGCATATATTGTAAGATTGCATCAACAAACGTGTAGCAATGAGACATTTAGTGAAAAAGATTTTTCAGATATAAGAGACGCAGAGATGAGTAACTTAAACCGTTTACAAAAACTTAAAAACGGTACAAGTTACAAAAAAGACAAACATAAAATAAAAAGCCAGAATGAAGACTGGGGCTAACATAGAGGAAAGAATGAAAAATAAATTAATATATATGATTATAGTAGCGGCACTAATGTTAAGTGGATGTAAAAAAGAACCGATGTATTATGGAAAACCAGACAACACACCATATGCTACAAAAGAGTGCATTAAGGAACTTTCTAGGGGTTCGGAATTACGTGGTAAACCTGTAGATAAACTTGTGGCATATAAGAAAAAAAGACGTCTGTATGCATACTCTAAAGGCAAGCTTGTAGGAGAGTTTCCTTTTTCACTGGGTAAAAATGGTGACAAAGGAGACAAGGTAAGAGTAGGAGATTATAAGACACCAGAAGGAAAATACAAGATAGTACGTAAAAAGTGTGACAATCGACTCTATAAATCTTTGATGATTTCATACCCTAATCATGATGATAGAAAAAGAGCACGTAAGCGTGGGGTTAACCCAGGTGGTTACATAACTATACATGGACAACCTAAATGGAATGCAGACGGCCGTGGTGACAGGTATACATTGTCCAACGACTGGACTGAAGGGTGTTTAGCTGTACCAAACAAAGCAATGGATAGATTGTGGATTGCAGTTAAAAATGGTGTGAAAATAGAAATAAAAGCATAATTTAGCTTATTTTGATAAAGGTTATATTATCATATTGAATAATATAACCTTTAAGGATACACCATGAAAAATCTATATTTAGCATTGACTGTTTCTATCTCGTTTGCTAGCACCTTTCTTTTTGGAGGAAGCAACGTAAATTCAATGCTCTCAGAAGTGGCAGATATATCTAACACATCGACCTCATGTAAAGTAGACAAATACTTTTTTGAAAAAGATACGAAATTAATGTGGCAAGATCAAAGTTATGTCGATGCTGAAGATGGTGCATATAAGCGTAACCATTCTGTGGGCAAAGCGGGAAATTGGAACCATGCAGTAAACTATTGTCGTCAATTGTCGTACATAGGGTACTCTGATTGGAGATTGCCTACTTCAGATGAACTGAGTCATGTGTATGCTAAAGATGGACAGGTATTTGCCTATAACAGAGGCGATGACTTTTGGACTTCAACACCCTCTGCAGACAGCAGATACTATGTAGTATATCCTGTAGATGCTCAGCGTTACAAAAGAAAAATAAAACAAGCAAACTATATTCGTTGTGTACGCTGTGTCCCAGAAGAAGACATACATAAAGATGCAACATTATTTAGCATTTTTGAAGAGATGAAAGTAGAAGAGAGAAGGTAAACTATAAAACTTTCACTTCTTCTTTCAAAGTAATACCAAATTGACTAAAGACCTTCTCTTTTGCTAATGCTATAAGATAAGAGGCATCTTCGTAAGTACCGTCTCCTAGATTTACTAGAAAATTAGCGTGCACATTACTCCATGCCATGTTTCCTTTTTGAACCCCTTTGAGACCTACAGCTTCTATGAGTCTACCTGCTGCGTCACCCTCTGGATTTTTAAATGCAGAACCTGCTGAAGGGTCATGGGGTTGGTTGGAACGTAGGTTAAGAAGTGCGTCTAGTAAGTTTTGGTCGAAGCCTTTTTTTGTCTCAAACCTAGCAGCTGTGGCAATGCCAGAGAGTTTTGCAAAACGGTATCCATGTGGGATGTCTTCTTTTAAAACCCATTTTCCCTCTATCTCTATGCTATGTAAGATGTTAAATATTTCATACGCTTTCACCCCTGCATTCATAGCAAGCATACCACCAAGTGTACCAGGAAGTTTTGAGCAAAATTCAAAGCCAGATATGTTATGCTTCTTAGCATAAGAGACTATGCGTCCTGTTGGCATGGCTGCACCTATTTCTAGCATATTGTCTTCTTCTGTCATGTAGGCAAAGTCTTTAGAAAGCATCATGAGAGGTGGTGGGGTAGGGGAGACAAGTAGATTGTTCGCACCACCAATGAGATATCTATCATCAGGAATAGTATCTCCTTTTTCTATCATCAGAACTTCGGTAGGCTGTCCTATTTTGATGCTGGAGTATTTGGAGAAGTCTATGGTTTTAGTGAACATGATTAAGCCTTTTGGAAAATGCCAAAATATCTTCATCAAAGTAAACTAATATGGAGCTTATTTCTATTTCTATATCTTTGAATTCATGCTTGTCTATAATTTTCTCATGATGGAATATTCTATTTCTAAAGGCACGTATGTGATTTAGTCTAGTGGAAAGTTTTGCTCTATCTATTAAGTCTTTATTTTTAGGAGGAAGGTTTGGAAAGATTCTTTTTAGGTCAGAAGTTCTCATTTGTTTTGCATAGGGAGCTTTAAAAAGTGAAGTCCAAAATCCAAAAGATAATTCAGCAACAAGTTTCTCTTTATTGATGTTTTCATTGCGTGCATTTAGTTTTGATTTGGCTTCATCTATCTTTAGTATCAAATCATTTCGGAGGAAACTTGTTTGATGCAAGAGCCATCCTCGTCCATACATTTTTTCAAAGTGCTTATTGATGGCATTTCTAAGTGAAACTTCTAGTATAGATAGGGGTATATAATATTGTTTAGACAAGACAAGATTTTTTTCATAATTTTCAAGCGTTTGATATTTAGAGAATCTTGTTGGGGTAATAAATGTATGAATAAGTTTTTCGTTCATTAATGGCTACTTTTTATGATAAAACTTGACATTTTGTCAAGTTTTTTGTATAGTATAGATGAAATTCCCTTTGTAAGTCTGCATCCTTTGAGGTGTAGCCGTTGGGTATCGAACTTCATTATTCGTTTTCCTCTAGTTTTATGTTTCCACTTTTTAAAATTTGCTCAACTTTCCATGCATAGTCATTATTTTCTTCCTGTAAAGACTTGAGTGCGTTAATAATATTTTTTCTCACATTTATTGAATCAGGTATTTTTAAAAATTTAACTAAAGGTTGAATAAGGTTAGGGTTTTCTTTTATTTGCTTCTCATAGTCTTTAGGTGATAATTGATTAAACTTAAAGGCATCATCTTCTGAAAGATGTCTGTATTTTAATGTATTTTCTATCAGTTGGAGTAATTCTAAGGGAGTAGTTTTGTGGGACTCTTTCTTATATTTGTCCACATACGTATGAGCCCAAGTATAATCTGAAGTTAATAAAATTGATTGACCGTTTTCTAAATCCAATGGACCATTTATATCATAATCAGGATTATCAATATAGAAAGCTATATATTTCTCTGCAACTTCTCTTTCAAGTGTTTCTGTTGATGTCTCTGGTGAAAATTGATGGATATTGTCTATGAATGGTTTATAATCACTGTATAGAAATAGGCGATGCATATCATCTTTGTGTTTATTGATTAGGCTAAAGAGCTGTTTGGCTATTGTACTATTTTTTGTTGAAAAGTCAGTGTAAAACCTCTTGTTCAGTGCAGAAATCTCATTACGTATATCGTAGTAGAGGAAAGAGTCATTATTGTCTTCTAGTAAAGTTTTTAAATCTTTTTTGTTGTGCGTAAAAGTATCTATAAAGATATAAATATTTTTTTCAATTATACCTTTATTGCGTGAAGCAAATTCATCATTGTATAGCAATGTTTTTCGTACATAGTAGTAGTTAATACACTCTTCATATTTTTCATTAATTGTCGGTACGTTCATTTTTTTGTCTGAACTTGTCTTTGCATTGGCGAAAGAGGTTATTCCTTTTTCATAATGGTATGAGTGCATCTTTTCAAATTCTTTGTATGTCAGATTACATTTTGCCTTAAGAACAAAAAGGTTCAATGCAATTTCAACAAACTCATTGATAATTTTATTATCAAGCCGATATTCTCCTATAAAGGAAAAGTGCTCTAATTGATAAAGCGCTTGTTTCATAATGCGAATATTTTTTAACTCTATTTTCTTGAAAAAGTCATCTATAACGTCATGTTCACAAAAACTTATTTTCTTTATGTCTTCTTTGATAGCTTCAAATAATTCGTCTTGGCTAGGCATATAGTGAAAACTATAATCGACAATCTTTTCTTTATAGAGGGCAAATATCTCATCATGTTTTTTACCATCAATATCTGAAAGTTTATCGAGCTCTTTTTCATTGAGTATCATAATAACTTTACATTCTTTTTGTTCTTTAAATAGAGAGATAAGACCTAGCACATCTTTTAGCGATATTGTATCGGAGAGACGTTCAAAATCATCGAAGCAGATAACAATGTTTTTAAAATCTTTTTTTGCTAGCAATGATAGAATACTTGATATAGGTAAAGGTATATTAAAATCATCACTTTTAAAGATACCTGTAAAGCTATTAAGCCCCTTTTTTATTAACCCTATACTCTTTGTCCATTGTGAAATTTGGGAAATAATATCTGTTTGAATTTCTTCTAAAGTATTTTTACCAAAAAGTGAAATATAAACGACCTTTTTGACTTCTTTGTTTTCTCCTCTCATAAAATCATGTTTGGGTTGCAGAAAATTATCTTTAAATTTATTCCAAAAATAAGTCTTCCCTATACCCCATTCCCCAGAAAGCATAGCAACAAATTCTTTGCCATCATTAAGGATTAAGCTTTTTAAAGCGTCTTCTATTTGTTGCTTATTACTCATCTAGGAATTCCGTAAATCCGCATACTCTTTAGGAATAAGATACTCCTCAGTCTTCATAGGAGTATCCCATAACCCATGTTCAAACCCTAAAGTATAAAGTTTGTCTAGGGCTTTCAGTTGTAGTGCTGAGAGTTCTACGGACTCGTCGGAGGCGTACATGTCTAGGTATTTTGTGAGCATCTCATTAGAGATTCGTACAAGGTTGTCTGCTTCAAGTTTGGCACAAAGTTCTTCTTTTTTATCATTGGCTACTTTGACACCCTCTATGAGAATATTCTCTATGTCTATGGCACGGTTAAGTGGTAGGCTTCTGCGTATTGCCATGCCACCTAGTGGAAGAGGAAGGCCCTCTCCTGCTAACTCTACCCAAATGTCCCATAGCTCTTTTTCCACTTCTAGGCTTTCATCAAAATCTAGTATGGACTCATGTATGAGCACACCAGCATCTACTTGCCCACTTACTACAGCTTCTTCTATTTCTAAAAAGTCCATATAGATTGGACGTGCATCAGGGTAGTAGATACGAAACAACATAGCATTGGTGGTGTATTTGCCAGAGAGTGCTACTTTGAAGTTGCGTTTGAGCTTCTTCTCTTTACGTCGTATGAGTTTAGGTCCATACCCTTCCCCAAAACTAACAGCTGTACGAAGCATGGCATATTCGTCTTTTATGAGAGGATACATGCCAAAACTTATGGCAGAGACATCATACGTACCTTTAAGGGCTTCAACGTTTAGTGTTTCTATGTCTAACCCAATATTGCTAAACGCATACCCTTTGGTGTCTACCCATCCAAATTTAATAGCAAAATACATAAAAATATCATCGGCATCTGGGGAGTGGGCTAGTTGGATTGGGTTTGACATAAGTTCTCTTTCATTTTTTATAAATGTATTTTAGCATAAGCGTACAAAGAGTATAATAATTGTAAAAAGGAGTTTTTATGGGTTTAGGTTGGATGTTATTTCTTACATTTTGTTTTATGGTTTTTTTCGTTGGAGGATATATATTTTTGATGTTAACCGTGATGAGGTTAGATCCAAGAGAACAAAATTTTAGAAAAGAGCAAAATGAAACAACAGATACTATTATTCCTAGAAAAAATTTACAAAATAAAGACTAGAAATCACCATTTTCCTTTGATAATTAGACAAATTGATCTAAAAACATGACAATTTGACATCTTTTTACCCTTTTCTTTAAAAATCTATTAAACTAGCACTATGACTAAATAAACTCTCATTATTTAGATAAAATGATTTTAATACAAAGGCTAAGGATATGACAATGGCAATGGATGCAAACAAACAAAAAGCACTAGATATAGCAATCAAGCAAATAGACAAAACGTTTGGTAAAGGTACACTCATGAGACTGGGGGACAAAGAGTTTGAGCCTATTGAGTCTATCTCTACAGGGTCACTTGGGTTAGATATGGCATTGGGAATTGGGGGTATACCTCAAGGACGTATTGTTGAAATTTATGGGCCTGAATCTTCAGGAAAGACGACACTCGCACTACAGACCATCGCTTCTGCACAGAAAAAAGAGATGGTTTGTGCGTTTATAGATGCAGAACATGCACTTGATGTAGTGTATGCGAAAAACCTTGGGGTAGATACAGATAACCTTTTGGTTTCTCAGCCAGACTTCGGTGAACAAGCACTAGATGTTCTTGAAACACTTGCACGTTCTGGAGCGGTAGATCTCATAGTAGTAGATTCTGTAGCAGCGTTGACGCCGAAGACAGAGATAGAAGGAGACATGGGAGATACACATGTTGGGCTTCAAGCTAGGCTTATGTCACAAGCACTTCGCAAACTTACAGCTGTGCTGCACAAGACCAATACTACAGTTATTTTCATTAACCAAATTCGTATGAAAATAGGCACAATGGGGTACGGAAGTCCAGAGACCACAACGGGTGGTAATGCACTGAAGTTCTACTGTTCTGTAAGAATTGATGTAAGACGCATAGCAACACTGAAGCAAGGTGAGTCAAGTATTGGTAACCGTGTGAAAGCAAAAGTAGTGAAAAACAAAGTTGCCCCTCCTTTTAGACAGGCAGAGTTTGACATTATGTTTGGTGAGGGTATCTCATTTGTGGGTGAGCTCATAGACTATGGTGTCAAAATGGATATTGTAGACAAGTCTGGTGCATGGTTTTCTTATGGTGCTGAAAAACTGGGGCAAGGTAAAGAAAATGCAAAAGTGACCATAAAAGAGAACCCAGAAATGATGGCAGAGATAGAAGCTAAGATCAAAGAAGCACTCGGTTGGGGTGAAGGGCTTGAAGTGGACGATAGTGACACCGGGGAATAAGAATATATAAAAAGTGTAAAGCATCACTCTACACTTTAAGTTAAAATAGTTTATACTGTCATCATTAACCTAAAAGGATGAATGATGGCACTTAAAATGAAAGACTTAATGCTCCAAACTTCGGAGAGTAAATCGACCATACTTTACTACATAAAAGAAGGTTTGCTTCCTGAACCTTCTAAACCTAAACCTAATGTGCATCTGTATGATGAGTCTTGCGTGCAGATACTTAAGTTTATAAAATACCTACAGCATAACTTTTCTTACTCTATTGCAGAGATACAGAGTATATTTCAAGACAATCATTTTGACTTTGATGGTTCTTTTGAGACAGTGGTACAGTCACTAGAACTCATCTCTGGAGGGCGTGATAGTCTGTGGTACAATAAGCATGACTTTTTAGAAATTGTTGAGATGGATGAAGAGGCATTGCTTGCTTATCAGGCTAAAGGGTACTTGTTTGAACGTGCCAAAGGATTTTCGAGTCAAGAAGTGGAAATAGCAGAAATACTCACTAGAGCTAAGGACTTAGGGCTTGACTTTACACTACTAGATGACTATGTAGAAGATGCCAAGGTTTTAGCAAATAAAGAAAATGCAGTGGGTGCTGTACTTTTAGATGAAGAGACAAGTACGCACAATGCAAGATATGAACTACTTTTTGACCTTATTCTCAAACTTAAACCCTATATTTTCAACATGCATACAGTCCAAGCCCATCAATCAAAAATGAACAAGGATGTATCATGAAAAGTCTATTTAAAATCTCTGGGTTTACACCATATATATTGATTATATTACTCAATGCTATGACAGATTTGGGGCATAAGATTATATTGCAAAATACTATTTTTAAAGCCTATGATGGTTCTGAACTTATAGTCCTTACAGCCATTGTTAATGCTTTAATACTGTTACCCTTTATTTTTCTTTTTTCACCTGCTGGACATATTTCTGATAAATACCCCAAAGTCAAGGTTGTTGAGTATGCATCTTTGGCAGCTGTGGGAGTTACTACGCTTATATTGCTTAGTTATTATCAAGGATGGTTTTGGATAGCGTTTGGACTTACTTTTGTTTTAGCTGCACAATCTGCTATTTACTCACCTGCCAAGTATGGGCTCATTAAGGAGATGACAGGTACACAAAACTTAGCTTTGGCAAATGCATTGGTTCAGGCAGTAACGATTGTTTCTATCTTGGCTGGGGCAGTGGTGTATTCTATCTTTTTCGAGTATTTTTTAGATGGTCGTTCCGTAGAGCCTTCCGAAATATTAAAATACATAGCACCTGTTGGGTATCTACTTATAGGAGCAAGTATTGTGGAGTATATGCTTGCACGCAGACTTGTAAAAAAGTTTAAAAAACAAGAGATTGATGAAAAGATGGTTTTTAAAGTGAAAGAGTATCAAAACCTAAACTATCTTAAACGTAACCTTGGCGTACTTCAAGAACACAGAACAGTGTGGCTAAGTATTATTGGTTTGTCTATACTATGGGGTGTGTCTCAGGTACTTATGGCAGTGTTTGGAGACTACCTTAAGCGTACTATGGGCATCACCGATACAGTGATAGTGCAGGGTCTACTAGCACTTGCAGGAGTAGGAATTATTGCAGGGTCATTGTTTGCTGGTCGTATGAGTAGGAACTATATAGAGACTGGAACTATACCTGTAGGTGCATTGGGTGTTGCTTTGTCGCTCTATTTTATACCCAGCCTAGACACTTTAGGCTCTTTGGGTGTGGCATTGTTTGTCTTTGGTTTTTCAGCAGGACTATTTTTAGTACCACTCAATGCGATGATACAGTTTTTAGCACCTAGTAAAATACTAGGAAAAGTACTCGCAGGCAATAACTTTGTACAAAATGTCAGTATGTTTGGGTTTTTGATTATCACAGCCTTGTTTGGTTACTGGGAGTGGTCATCTACGACACTCTTGTATCTTATAGCCACAGTAGCGTTTGTTGGCATGGGGTACACACTCTATGTATTGCCTCAGTCTTTGGTGCGTTATTTTGTGCGAGTTGTTGTACGGTTTAGATACAAATTGCATGTCGAGGGTTTAGAAAATGTAGAGTCGGACAAGGGTATATTGCTTTTAGGTAATCATGTGTCTTATTTGGATTGGGCTATTTTACAAATGGCATACCCAAAGCAAATCCGTTTTGTGATGGAGCGTTCTTACTATGAGAAATGGTATATGAAGCCAGTGCTAGACTTCTTTAAAGTCATACCTATATCGAGCAGAGGGAGTAAAACAGCACTTGCCTTAGTAACTGAAGCACTTAAAAGAGGGGAAACCGTGGCACTTTTTCCAGAGGGGCACCTCTCTCGTAATGGTCAATTGGGTGAGTTTCAGCGTGGTTTTGAGATGGCTACACGCACATTAGACGAGGGGGTCATTGTGCCTTTTTATTTACATGGTTTATGGGAAGACAACTTTTCGTACGCATCACAAAAGATGAAAAATAGACGCAATAAAGACATTTCTGTACATTTTGGAAAACCGATAGATATACACAGCAATGCCACAGAGGTGAAGAAAGCGGTATTTAATCTTTCAGTTTACAGTTGGCATAGTTATGCAGATAACTTACCTCCTTTACAAAAAGCATGGATAAAGTCAGCCAAAGAGGTGGGCTCTAGGCTTTGTATGGCAGACTCAACAGGCGTAGAAGTCAATGGGCATCGTTTTATAACAGGTACATTTATGATGGCAAGTGCTTTAAAGCCTAAGCTTAAAAAGAGTCAAAACATTGGATTGTTACTACCTACTTCTGTAGGGGGTTCGTTGGGAAATATGGCTATGTTAACGTTAGGTAAGACCATAGTAAACCTAAACTACTCTGCAGGCGATGCGAGCATCAAGCATGCCATGCAAATAGCAGATATAACCAAGGTAGTAGCTTCCCGTCAATTTTTGACTAAGCTTAAGGCTAAAGGGTTCGATATGAGTGAAATACTCAAAAATGTTGAGGTTGTCTACCTAGAGGACATTAAAGCCAATATGTCTAAGGTCAAAAGTCTACTCATGCTTATGGCGGTGAAGTTTTTACCTACATGGGTGCTCTCAACTTGTTTTGTAAAAAATGCAAAGAGTGATGACACGGCTGCCATACTCTTTTCCTCAGGCTCTGAGGGTACACCCAAAGGCATTGAGCTTAGCCATAAAAATATGATGGGAAATATCAAGCAAACAGTGACACTGCTTAATCCCACAGAACAAGACTTAATACTGGGAACATTGCCCATATTTCACTCTTTTGGACTCACGGTTACCACGCTCTTGCCTCTCATTGAAGGCATTCCTGTAGCATCCCATCCTGACCCAACTGATGGTGTAGGCATAGGGAAACTTTCTGCAAAATATGAGGCTACTTTTTTACTAGGAACAGCTACCTTTTTAAGACTTTATACACGCAACAAAAAGGTACTACCACAGATGTTTTCTCATATACGTATGGTTATTGCCGGTGCAGAAAAGTTACCACTTAGCATACGAGAAGCATTTAAAGAGAAGTTTGGACTAGAAGTTTACGAGGGTTATGGGGCTACCGAGACCACCCCTGTAGCCTCAGGAAACATGCAAGATGTACTCATGCAAGACTCATGGAAAGTGCAAGAAGGACAACGCATAGGCACAGTAGGCTTACCTCTACCCGGTTCTAGCTTCAAAATAGTAGACCCAGATAGCTTTGAAGAACTAGCCGTTGAAGATGAGGGGATGATACTCATAGGGGGTACACAAATTATGAAAGGGTATATTGCAGACCCAGAAAAAACGGCGTCAGTCATTAAAGAGATAGATGGCATACGTTGGTACATCACAGGAGACAAGGGGCGAGTAGACAAAGATGGCTTCTTAACCATTGTAGACCGTTATAGCCGTTTCGCCAAAGTAGCAGGTGAGATGGTAAGTCTAGGGCTTGTAGAGCGTGAAATAGCCAATGTCTTAGGAGAAAATGACCAAATTTCTGTTTCTGCTTTAGCAGATGAAAAGAAAGGTGAAAAACTGGTACTTTTACTAGAGGGTGAACTGGAAATAGATGCATTAAGAGAGAAAATAAAGTCTTTAGAGATGAATCCTCTTTTTGTGCCTAGTAAGTATTTTAAAGTAGAAGAATTGCCGAAACTTGGTACAGGGAAGGCTGATTTTAAAGGGGCTAAGAGATTGGCTTTAGAGCTTAGTAAAATCTAATGAAAAAAACAAAAAAACAAAATATCATCATCTTTGATGGAGTATGTGGATTATGTAATAGTGCAGTAGGGCTACTTGTGAAATTAGACAAAAAGAATCTATTTAGGTACACCTCCTTACAGGGAAAGTACGTAAAAAGTTTAGAGATTGATGATGCGGTCGATAGTATTATTTTCTATAAAGATGAGAAGATATTTTATAGATCGACAGCTATTTTAAAGATATGTAAAGAGCTTGGAGGTGTTTGGTATTTGACACAAGCTTTTTATATTATCCCTCAATTTATACGAGACTTTATCTACGATATTATCGCTAAATACCGCTATAAGATATTTGGGAAAGTAGAGCAGTGTAGCGTCATAAATGGATCTAAAAAAGAGCTTTTTTTAATATAAAAATAATAAAATAGCTATATTAATATTTATAAATATATAAAAACACTATTGGGCTGTGTGTGCGATATATAGGTAGGTCTATGCAAAAAAGAACACTTGTTCATATGGTTTTAAAAAGAGCTATCAGCAACATTTAGATAAAATAAGTCTATTAATTATAAATAAAGGTATATAGATGATTTTTATCGATGAAGTTGTAGCCACAGAGGTCATGGACAGTAGAGGAAACCCTACGGTTAAAGTAACAGTAAGCCTTAGTGATGGTACAGTAGAAAATGCAATAGTACCTAGTGGTGCGAGTACAGGAAAACGTGAAGCACTTGAGCTTCGTGATGGGGGAGACCGTTACATGGGTAAGGGTGTACTTCAAGCTGTTGAAAATGTGAACGGTCCACTCTATGATGCACTTGTAGGTCTTAGCCCTTTTAACCAAGCAGAAATTGACCTTACTATGAAAGAAGTTGATGGTACGCAAAACTATGGTAATTTAGGTGCAAACGCAGTACTTGGTGTTTCTATGGCTGTGGCACGTGCAGCAGCTAGTTCTATGAAAATGCCACTGTATCGTTACTTGGGTGGATCCAATGCCGTTGTTATGCCTGTACCAATGATAAATATCATTAATGGTGGAGAACATGCAAACAACTCTGTAGACTTTCAAGAATTCATGATAGTACCTCACGGGTTTGAAAGATTTTCTGAAGGATTAAGAGCGGCTGCGGAAGTGTACCAGCATCTTAAGAAGATTGTGAATGACATGGGTGAGAGTACAGCCGTTGGTGATGAAGGTGGATTCGCTCCAAACCTTAAGAGTAACGAAGAGCCTATACAAGTCATTATGCAGGCCATTGAAAAAGCAGGATACAAAGCAGGTGAGGAGATAAGTATAGCCCTTGATGTCGCAGCATCTGAACTTAGAAATGATGCAGGAATGTATGTACTAAAATCTGAAAATAGAGAAATTACTTCTTCTGAACTTACAGCATATTATGCTGACTTGTGTGCTAAGTACCCAATAGTTTCTATTGAAGATGGACTTGATGAAGATGACTGGACAGGATGGAAAGAACTTACCGAAGTACTTGGCGACAAAGTACAGCTTGTAGGAGATGACTTATTTGTAACCAATGTGACTATATTGGCAGAGGGTATTGAAAAAGATATTGCAAATTCTATACTTATCAAGCCAAATCAAATTGGTACAGTCTCTGAGACAATGCAAACAGTAAGACTAGCACAGAGAAATGGGTTTACCTGTGTTATGTCTCACCGTTCGGGAGAGAGTGAAGATGCGTTCATTGCAGATTTTGCAGTAGCACTTAACACGGCACAAATTAAAACGGGTTCAACTGCACGAAGTGACAGAATCGCTAAATACAATAGACTACTTGAAATAGAAGCAGAACTAGGACAGTTTGAGTACCTGGGTTCATCTATTTTTACAAAGTAATGCAGTGATGCATAGAGGTCAAGAAGTAGGGGCACTAGCTGGGTTGTCGGTTAAAACACTTTTAATCACAACTATAGGCATACTACTTTTTGGCATCTATGTGGGGGTTTTGATTTATGGTGAAAACTCTTTGACTGTGCTGAGTCACTTAAAAGAGAAAAAAGAGCTCCTTCATAAAGAGGGAATAAGGTTAAAAACTATAAATCAAAGGCTCCAGAAAGAGTATTTTGAATTGAAGCAACTAACACCAAAGGAATAGAAATGAAAAAATATTTATGGTTTGTGTTATTCACTGTAGCTACTGTTGCATCTGAAAACCCATTTGCGCTACAAGATAATATGCAGAAAATTGAGAAGAGTCAAGAAAGTTTCCTAGGCAACTTAAAAGAGGACTCTATACTTGTAAAAAAAGAAAATGTTAAAAGAGTGATAAAGAAAAAGTCACGTAAACTGCAAGCACAAAAAAAATCTCAACGAGCACAGAATAGAAAGAAAATGCTAGAGAGCATTGCCCTAGAAAAGAAAAGAAAAACAGAAGCTTTACAGCTAGAAAAAAACAATGGAGTTGTGCAACCTTCAGTTGATTTAAAAGCAGGTAAGAAAAAACAGAAAGAAACACTTAGAATTAAAAATGAATTAAGACAAAAAGCCAAACTTGAAAGAGAAAAAAAACTAGTTTTAAAGAGAAAAAAGAGAGAAGAAGCACTAAAAAAGAAAAAAATACGTGCTTTAGAGTTAAAACAGAAGCGTGATAAAGAGAGAGCAAAATTAAAAAAAACTGCACTTGAGAAGAAAAAACTTGAACGAGAAAAACGTGAAGCCATAAAGGCAAAAAAAATAGCATTGGCTAAAAAGAAAGCTGAAGCTAAAAAAGAAAAAGCTAGATTAAAAAAGATTGAAGAAGAAAAACAAAAAGCTGAAAAAACCAAACAACAAAATGCCATCAAGAAAAAAGAAGAGGAAGCCAAAAAAGAGCGACAAAGGATTAAAGCACTTCAAGTTAAAAAGAAAAATGAAGAAAAAAAGAGAAAAAAAGCAGAAGAAGAGAAAAAAAAGGCATTTGAACAAAAGAAAAAAGAGTTAGCACTTAAAAAAAGAGCGTTAGCCAAGAAAAGAGCTTTAGAAAA
>JAYEFI010000148.1:0-9432 GCA_034658615.1 Campylobacterota bacterium | reverse complement strand
AAAAGAGCTTTAGAAAAGAGCGTTTTAGAAAAAAACTCCAATAAAGAGAAGAATTTAGTGAATGAAGCTGCAGAGAGAGAATATAGAGAAGCTGTAAAGATGATGGACTAGTGTTTATAACTTCTTGTTGAGAGAAGATGTTTCTCTCGTTTTGTATAATACCTTTATGATAGTCATAGAGAGTAAGATTTCAAAAATACTTGCAAGTATAAGTTGATAATAACTCAGTAAATCTAATAGCTTTGTTTCGTAACCAATGGTAGCAACTGCAACCAGTAGTGTAAGTGGCATAGAAAGGGAAAGTGCAATAAGTAGGGCATCTCTTGAACCACTAATATTTTTAAGTGTAATAGCAGCCAAAATCCTACTTAGTAGCATTAAAAATGTTATAAGTAAAGCACCAGAGACGACACCTTCTAGTGGCAATGCCCTTAAATCAAAAGATGATCCGACATGAATGAAAAAAAGTGGGACTAAAAACCCAAAACCCAAACTAGACATTTTTTCTTCAAGCTCTTTTTCGTGATGAAAAAATGCAGAGATGGCAACCCCTGCAATAAAGGCACCTAGTGCCAACTCTAATTCTAGTGAGAGCATGACAGCAATCATAATAAAAAATAGTGCAATTGAGAGTCGAATTTTTTGGTCTGAAGTATCTAGCTTAGGCATGAGCACCTTTTTAAATTCTGGAAACCACCAAAAGAGTAACAGTATAGCCCTATAAAGAAAATATATAACAACAATAAAAAGAAGTAAATAGCCAATTTTTAAGACAAGTTCAAAACTTCCTCCTGTAGACACAACAGCAGCATCTAAAATGGTCAATGCCGCAATACTGGCTACTTCGCCTAAAACACCTGCAATAAGAGCCAAACGTATCCACGGTTGTGTTTTTCCGTATGTTTTAGAGAGAGAGGCTAATAGACCAATGGAGATTAGAGGCATTGAGATAATAATAATAGTATTTAAATTAAAAAGTAGACCACTCACAACGGAAAAAAATACAATAAAAAAGAGAAACAGTAGAGACTTGTGAATAATCTCTTTAGGACTTTTTGTAATTTGTTTTAAGTCTACTTCCATACCTGCTAAAAACATAAGATATAAAAAGCCTACTTCTGCCACAAGATAAAAGTATTCGTTATGCCCAATAAAGCCAAGATAAGTGAAAATGGAGCCTAGTACAATCTCAACAGGGGGGATAGGAAGTCGCAATATTTTTGCAATAAAGGGACTTCCTATAATAAGTAACGAGAGTGTTAAAATGAGTGTAATATTAGAGTGTATCACAAGAAGTCGCTACTTCATAGCCTAGTTTAGCTAACATGCTTTTATCTTTGTGGGGAAGTAATCCTTCGGTGGTGAGGTAGTTACCAATAACCATTGAGTTCGCACCCGCATCAAACATCGCTTCTTCTCTTTCATTGAAAAGAAGTTCTCTTCCCCCTGCAACCATAAGGAGACGACCTTCTCCTAAAAGGGCTCTAGCTTTTTGTATAATCTGCACAGCTTCATCAAAAGTAATATTGCGAGCTTTAATAGGCAATGCAGGATTAGGATGATAAAAGTTCAGTGGGGTAGATTCTGGTGAAAGTGAGGCTATAGACGACAAAAGGCTTTCCCTGTCCTCCGAGGTTTCTCCCATACCAAAAATGCCACCAGAGCAAAGAGCCAATCCAGCAGACTTGACATTTTCACAAGTCTCATAACGTTCACTCCAAGGATGTGTGGAGCAGATGTCCGCATAGTAGCGTTCAGAGGTTTCAAGGTTATGGTTATAGCTGTCTATGCCATGTTGCTTAAGGTAGCTTAGCTGTTCTTTTGAGGCAGTACCATTACATGCAATAAGGTTGAGGTCATGCACTTCAGCCTTGATAGCTTGTGCCGCACGGGCTACAAAGTCAGTCTTTTTGTCATCTAGTCCTTTGTTGGCTGTAACTAAACAATAGCCAAGAGCACCATGAGATTTTGCAATTTTTGCCTCTTGCACTATTTGTGCTATGTCTTTAAATTTATAACGTTCAATATTTGCATTGTATCTTACAGACTGTGTACAAAACTTGCAGTCTTCTGCACATGTCCCTGATAAGATGTTATTAATAGCACATAAAAAAATCTCTTTTTTTATTGAGGGTGTTGAGGGCATTATTTTGCATCAACTTTGTGTTTACATTTAAAGCACTCATAGACTTCGCCTGCCTTAAGTGTCTTTTTACCCATGGTATAGTTACATTCGGGACACTTTTTGTCAGTAGGTTCAAAATTGGCAATAAATTTACATTTAGGGTAGTTGACACAACCGAAAAATTTGCCACGTCTCCCTTCTCTCTCTTGTAGTTTTCCTCCACACTCAGGACAAGGTACTTTTAATTCAACTGTAGGCTCGAGTGATTTGGCATTTTTACACTTAGGGTACGCAGAACACGCAAGGAATTTTCCTCTTTTAGAATTTTTTATGACCATCATAGAACCACATTTTTCACATTTTTGATCCGTCTCTTCAGGTCCTTCTATCTCAGTGCCATCAGTGTTTTTTGTGTACTTACATTTAGGAAAATTGGAGCACGCTATAAATTCACCATAACGCCCTTTACGTAAGAGTAGTTCAGATTCACATTTAGGACAATTTTCACCCGTAGGAATGGCTATTTTGAGGCTTTTAATATTTTGTTTACCCTCTTCAATTTTTTGTAAGAAAGGGGTATAAAAAGCTTTAAGAATAGTCTGCCAAGAGGTTTTACCTTCTGCAACTTCATCGAGTTCTTCTTCCATTGAGGCAGTAAAGCCACTATCTACAATTTCGGCAAAGTGCTCTTCTAGCATCTCTGTTACTGTGAATGCCACCTCAGTAGGGTGTATACGCTTTTTCTCAAGTTCTATGTACTTACGTGTTTGCAGTGTTGTAACAGTAGGTGCATAGGTACTTGGACGACCAATACCAAGGGACTCTAACTTTTTAATGAGACTTGCCTCATTGTAGCGTGGTGGAGGTTCAGTAAAGTGTTGCTCTTGTTTAATATCATCTAAGCTTACGGCTTGACCTTTGCTTAAGTCAGGCAGGAGCTTGTCTTTATCTCCATGTCCTGTTACTTTGTAAAATCCATCAAAAAGAAGTTTTCTACCACTAGCTTTAAAGGTACATTTATCACCTTTAAAGAGAATACTTTGCGACTCCATCTCTGCTTCTGTCATTTGACAAGCTAAAAAACGGTTGTAGATGAGTCTATAGAGCTTTAGTTCATCTACAGATAGATAGTCTGCTGCCATTTTACTGTCAAAACTAACGATTGTAGGGCGTATGGCTTCATGGGCTTCTTGTGCCCCTTTGGACTTTGTTACATAACTTTTTGCTTTACTAGGTAAGTATTTCTTACCATAGTTTTTTTCAATATAGTCACGAGCTGACTCAACTGCCTCTTTTGCAAGGTTCATAGAATCGGTTCTCATGTAGGTAATAATACCCATAGTACCTTGGTCAGTCTTCACACCCTCATACAGTTTTTGTGCAACCATCATAGTCTTTTTAGGAGAGAACCCCAGTTGTGTAGAGGCTGCTTGCTGTAGGGTAGAAGTCATAAACGGTGGTGGTGTTTTTGTTTTACGCTTGGTTTTAGAGATAGACTCCACTACAAAAGACTCACTTTTAGCTGAAGTGACTATCTCTGTGGCATCTGCTTCTGTTTTTATGGTAAGTTTGTCAATCTTAAGACCATTATAGTCATAAATATTTGCATCTATGTTTTTTTCAAAGAGGGCATCAATAGTCCAAAACTCTTCAGGTTTAAAGGCTTTAATTTCACGTTCACGTTCAACAACAAGTTTAAGTGTAGAACTTTGCACTCTACCCGCACTGAGACCTCTTTGAATTTTACTTGCAAGTAAAGGCGAGAGCTTATAGCCCACGATACGGTCTAAAATACGTCTTGTCTGCTGGGCATCCACTGAGTCCATGTCTATTTTTCTAGGGTTTTCAACAGCATGTAAAATGGCACTTTTTGTAATCTCATGAAAAACAATACGTGGTAATTCGGTAGGTTCTTTCCCTATAGCCTTTGCAATATGGTAGCCTATCGCTTCACCTTCGCGATCCTCATCGGTAGCGATAAAGACAGTTTCGGCAGATTTAGCAAGTTTTTTTAACTCTTTGACTGTTGGATTGACATCTCTGGGAATTGAGTATTTAGGTATTAGGTCACCTGTATCATCATCTAGTGTAATACCAAAGGTACTTTTTGGAAGGTCACGAATATGCCCTTTTGAGGCAATGACTTTATAGTCTTTACTTAAAAAGTTAGTGATAGTGCGTGCTTTTGCCGGTGATTCCACAATAATTAAATTTTTCATCAATACCTTACTTTGTTATAGAGGGATTTTTGGCATTGTAGCACAAAAGAGAGTAAAACCCAAATCTCGAAATAGGAATTGGGTAAAAGTAAGATTAAATTGAAAGAGAGGTATAATATTTAGAATATAAAAGCACTAATAAGGAAGAGAGAATATGGGTTTTAAAATCGCAATAGCAGGTACAGGATATGTAGGGTTGTCTAATGCATTACTCTTAGCACAGCATAATGAAGTGGTAGCACTTGATATTATTCCTGAAAAAGTAGAAATGCTTAACAATAAGATTTCACCCATTGAAGACAAAGAAATTAGTGAGTACCTTAAAGAGAAACCATTAAACTTTAAAGCCACGTTAGATAAAGAAGAGGCATACTTGGGTGCTAGTTATGTGATTATTTCTACGCCTACAGATTACGACCCAGAGACTAACTATTTTAATACTTCATTGGTAGAAGTAGTGATTCAAGATGTTTTGTCTATTAACCCAAATGCGACAATGATTATAAAGTCAACAGTACCTGTTGGTTATACTGAAGCTATTAATAAAAAATTCAATACAGATAATATTATTTTTTCTCCAGAGTTTTTAAGAGAGGGGTCTGCACTGTATGACAATCTTTACCCCTCAAGAATTATTGTGGGTGAGAAGTCAGATAGAGCCCAAACATTTGCAAACTTACTTGCACAGGGAGCTATTAAAAAAGAGGTAGATATTTTACTTACAGAATCAACTGAAGCTGAAGCAGTCAAACTTTTTTCAAATACTTATCTTGCAATGAGGGTCTCTTATTTTAATGAACTTGACTCTTATGCGGAGTCCTTGGGGTTAAATACTAAAGATATTATTGAAGGTGTAGGACTGGACCCTCGTATTGGAAAACATTATAACAACCCTAGTTTTGGTTATGGTGGGTACTGTTTACCTAAAGATACCAAGCAACTTAAAGCAAACTATAAAGATGTACCAAATAATTTAATTTCAGCTATTGTGGATGCAAATTCGACAAGAAAAGATTTTATTGCAAACAGCATTCTTTCTAAAAATCCAAAAGTTGTTGGTATGTATAGACTTGTCATGAAATCAGGCTCAGATAATTTCAGGGCTTCAGCTATACAAGGCATTATGAAGCGTATTAAGGCAAAAGGCATAGAAGTGGTTGTTTATGAACCTGTGCTAGAAGAAGATGAATTTTTCAACTCTAGAGTTATTAAAGATTTAGATGTATTTAAAGAGATGTCAGATGTGATTGTTGCCAATAGACTCTCAGATGAACTACAAGATGTAGAAGAGAAAATTTATACAAGAGATATTTTTAATAGTGATAGTTAAACCATTACCTCATAAAGAGGTAATGGTTGGTTTTATGCAAGAAGTTCTGGGATTCTAATTGCTTGACCAGGGTAGATGAGGTCAGCATTTTTAATCACTTCAATGTTCGCATCTACGATAAGTGGATACTTACTACCATCTTGGTAAAATTCTGTTGAGATTCCCCACAGTGTATCACCTTTTTCAATGGTATAAAATACAGGTTCAAACACTGTTTCTTCTCTCGTGTTTTCATTTGCTATTTGTACCATGGTTACCAATTGTTCAGCATTTACTTTAGAAATACCTTCAACATTACCAGCAATGAGTATAGCCTTTTCTTTGGTTGCTACATCGGTTGCTACGCCACCAAGGTTTACTGTTTCATCGTTAACTTCTACAACAAGACCTTGTACTGGTAGTTCAGAAAAAGCACTTTCTATCTCTGCCTTAATCGCTACTGCATCATCTTCTGTTGTGCCCAATATTTTTTTTCCTGCTGAACCTAAAAAATCAAAAAATGCCATGTTATTATCCTTTATTTTATATTTATAGTTATTTGTTGCATTACTAGTATACTATATTTTTATTATTTTTTTCATCATGTTCTCTTATTTTGATTCTTTGAGAATACGTGGAAGTGTAATACCTGTTTGATTTTGGTATTTCCCTTTTCTGTCTGAGTAGCTTACTTCACATGGCTCATCGCCTTGTAAAAATAGTACTTGTGCAATGCCTTCATTGGCGTAAATTTTAGCTGGAAGAGGGGTTGTATTCGATATTTCGATAGTAATATGACCTTCAAAACCAGGCTCAAAAGGTGTGACATTGACAATAATACCACAGCGTGCATAGGTACTTTTTCCTAAGCAAATAGCCAATGTGTCTTTAGGCATTTTAAAATACTCCACGGTACGTGCAAGTGCAAATGAGTTAGGAGGTACTATACATACATCTCCCTGAAAGTCAACGACATTATTATCATTAAAGTCTTTAGGGTCAACCACTTCGGCATTGATATTTGTGAAAATTTTAAACTCATCTGTGACACGAATATCATATCCGTATGAACTAAGACCATAAGAGACAACCCCTTCTCCTACAAGCCCTTCGCAAAAAGGTGTTATCATTTTTTCTTTGAGTGCTTTTTCGCGTATCCACGCATCAGATTTTAATCCCATGTTTTTTTAGTCCTTTATTATCGTAATATTTGAATGTCTGCACGTGTGCGAAGCTTCTTAAAGTAGTCTTTCAGTGCTTTGCCTTGTTGCTGTTGTTTCCAAGCAGATACAATAGCAGGGCGTGCTGTATCAAAAGGCATCTCTCTTTTTCCTGTTTTTGACCGTATTTTGTAAGCAATAAATGTATCTCCAGCATTCATTACTTCTGTGTATTTGCCTATAGGTGTTTGTAAAAACATTGAGAGAAGTGTCTCATCCATCTTTTTGGTCCATTTGGTAATGTTCCGTGATTGTACGCCAGTATGCTTTTTTGTGTTTATAAAAGTAGTCATCTTCTTTTGGCTAGAGGCACTATACTCTGTTGCAGTAATTTTGCTAGGTATATGAAATGATTTTTTATGTTTGTTATAAAAAAGTTTTATCTCGTCTTCTGTTGGTTCAGGGATAGAAGCAATGACTTTGTCTTGATAAAACTTCTCTTTTTTCAAAGATTCATCAATACTCTCTCTGTACTGTGTCCACGAAGTACCTTGTTGTTTGAGGATTTTTTGCATTTTTTTAATAGTAACAGAGTTTTGTGCAGCAATATTTTCAATTTTTTTGTCAATAAGTGTCTCTTCAATGACAATGTCTTTCATAGCAAATTTTTGTAGTCGGTCTTGTATAAGTATATCAATGGCTTCTTTTTTAGAGAGAGAAAGTTGCTTTTTTACAGCACGTATTTCAGCAGTAGTGACAGCTTCACCTTCAACAATAATGGCAATCCCGTCTATCATTTTTGCATAGCTAAGTGTACTAGCAAACAGTAAAGCTGTTAGTAAAAATAGAATAGGTTTTTTCATAAAGACTCCTACAGTGTAATAGAAAAAATTATAACATAAAGCTGTAAATATAGTATGAAAAAGACTAAATAGCTAGTGTATTGCAGTATAATACAAACATTGAAAGGGTATTTATGAAGCAGATTGTTTTTTTTCTTGTAGTATCGCTATGGTCTAATGTCTTGTACGCAAAAAACACTTGTATGGAGTGTCATGGGGGCATTGAGCATATACGCGAAGAGAGCTCAGGCATGATGCAAGCTATTTTAGTAAAAGCAGAGGAAGCTGGAGCAAAAGGCAATGACTGTGTCGTTTGTCACGGGGGTAACCCTACAGCAGATAAAAAAGAGATGGCACACTCTGGTACTTTGGCGTATTTTTTAGAACATGAAGGACCTAAAGCATTTTACCCTTACCCTGCAAGTCCATGGATAAATAAAAATACCTGTGGCATGTGCCACCCCAATCAAGTTGCAGCACAAGAAAATAACCTGATGGCAACGGAGCAAGGTAAAATTCATGGGGCACTTTGGGGTTTTGGGGCAAAAGAGGGGTACAAGCATACCTATACCAATTTTGGTGGCACATCGCCAGACCCACATAAACGTTTAGGGACAGATGCCTATAAGAAGTATATGGAGAAGTTGGCCACCTTAGAGCCACAAGGTTTTTTATCTGAGACTAAAGAATTACCAGCTGCACCTACAGCAGAAGAGGTAGAAAAAGACCCCTCTCTTTCTGTTTACACCTACTTAAGACAAGAGTGTTTACGGTGTCATACGGGTGGGCAAGGACGTAAACGTAGAGGAGATTACAGAGGTGTAGGGTGTGCCTCTTGTCACGTGCCATACTCCAATGCAGGACTTTATGAAGGTAAAGATAAAAGTATCTCAAAGCGTGAAGATGGACATATGCTTATTCATAGCATACAGTCTTCAAGAGAAGTGAAGGTGCATGTCAATGATGTCAATTATTCGGGCATACCTGTAGAGACGTGTACTACATGCCATAACCGTGGTAAACGTATAGGGGTGAGTTACCAAGGGTTGATGGAGACAGAGTACCAAGCCAGTTTCGATGACCAAGGAAATGGACAACCTAAGCTTCACACAAAACGTTATTTGCACCTTACTGAAGATATACACTACAGTAAAGGCATGCTTTGCCAAGATTGCCATACCTCCAATGACATGCATGGAGATGGATTTTTTAGAGGAGCAAACTTAGGGGCTGTTGAGATAGAGTGTCAAGACTGCCATGGCACCACATCTAAGTACCCATGGGAGTTACCGTTGGGCTATAGTGATGAATTTGCAACCAAACCTAAAACAGGTGATGCTAGGGGAACTACTAAAACATTGGCCACTTATTTGGAGCAAGGAGCAATTCCTACCGATAGAGGGGATGGCTTTTTACTCTCAGCACGTGGCAATCCTCTCACCAAGGCGGTACGTAAAGGCAACAAAGTTATGATGCATCTCTCTTCAGGAAAAGACATTGAACTCAAACCCTTAAAATTGCTTAAAAAGGAAAATAAAATTTCCAAAGAAGGCTTGGTTGCAATGGATCAAATAGCCGCACATACTGACAAGCTAGAGTGCTACACTTGTCATGCTACATGGGCACCCCAGTGCTATGGTTGTCATGTCAAAATAGATTACAGTGATGGTAAGCAAAACCCAGATTATTTAGCGGCATCTAAACACCACGTCAATGGTAAAACAGGAGATGTAGATACGCTTAAAGACTTTTTAGTAGATGGAAAAGTGACAGAGAC
>JAYEFI010000147.1:0-8211 GCA_034658615.1 Campylobacterota bacterium | reverse complement strand
AAAGAAGGGGTGAAAAGTATAGATAAAGTATTGATTACGCATCCGCATAATGACCATTATGGTGGACTTAAAGTGCTGATAGATGAAGGCATAAAAATTAAGACTATTTTTATGAATATACCTACTAAAAAGCAGATGGCACAAGAGCCATGGGGTGGTAGCTATGCTGACATTGAAGAGATACAAACATTGGCTAACAAGGCAGATATATCTATTGTTCCTGTAGTGATGGGTGATAGATATATATTTGATAGTGACAGTTTTATTGAGGTACTTTATGTCTACAATGGCATTGATACACCTGTGGGAAAAACAGACTTAAATGACATGTCTGCTGTGTGTATGGTGTATCATGGTGACAATAGGTTTTTACTTACGGGTGATTTGAACAAAAAACTAGGAGGGTATTTGGCTAAAAATGTAGACAACCTTCGTGCAGATATACTAAAGTCTCCACACCATGGAACAGAACATTTTGCACCCAATGCATTTTTTGACAAAGTAGAAGCAAAAGTGCTCATTGTACCAGCACCAAAACATATTTGGTGGAGTACAAACTCTAAACGTACTAGAGATTTAGCACGTAAAAAAGGCTATGAGACCTATGTGAATGGTTTTCATGGCAACATTAAAGTGACTTCAGATGGTACAAAGTATACCATCAAAACCGATAGAGAGTTAACAGGTATTTTATCTAAATAGTGCTAGGTAGATTAATTTCACGTGTTGAGGTCATGCCTGCACCTAGCCAGTCTTGCATACCTCCGCGGTACCATTTGAGTTTTTCTTCAGGATAGCCTATGGCTAAAAGAGCATTAATCATTGTAGCTGATTGTGTACACCATGGACCATTACAAAAAATGGCCAATGTCTTAGCCTTAGAAAAGTCATAGTCACCATTTTTAAGCGTATATACACCGATACGTAAGAGTGCATATTCGTATTCAAATTCATACTCATCTTTTTGTTTAAAATAGATAAAAGGCATATTGACAGCACCTGGGATTGTTCTGTACTTAAACCAATCTTTTTTACGTGAGTCTACAAGTAGAAGCGTGTCATCTCTTTGCATTTGTCTAAGATGAATTAAAACTTCTAACTCTCCGTAGGTTTCAAGGTCTTCACTTCCAAGTTGAATGGGTAGCAGTTTACCTTTTGTATGCACATAAGTAGATTTACAAACTTCAGGCACACTTTTATGTGCAAAGTTCTCTGTCCAAAGCATCTCATTGGTAATAGGTACATTGTTACACTCTTTAGGAATGTTACGTTTTACAACAATACTTTTTTGTTCTTTTTTTGAGTTGGTTGTGACAACGACGCCACTGTATTCAATACCTATATTGGCTGAAAATCCGAGTGAAAAGCTAAGTGTAAGTACATATAAATATTTCTTAATCATAATGCATCCTTTTTTAAATACTATATCATAAAGTACAACTATATATAGGGTAAGATGATGTTAATTAAGTTAAACTTAAATGCATGATATTATGTCATAATTTTGGTTTTAAAAGGAAATTGGTTTGGAACTTATGACACATGAACAATACAAGTATAAGTTTGACCCTAAAGCATGTGAAGCATGTGGTGGGCATTGCTGTACAGGTGAGAGTGGATATATTTGGGCAAAGCATAGTGAGATAGAAAAAATGGCAGCCTTTGTTAACCTTAGTGTAGAAGATTTCGCTACAATGTACTTAAAGAAGGTAAAACACCGTTATTCTCTCATAGAAAAAAAGTTAGCAGCAGATAATTTTGCCTGTATTTTTTTTGATGAAGCGTTAAAGCGTTGTAGTATTTACCCCGTACGTCCATTACAGTGTAGAACATTTCCTTTTTGGGAACAATTTAAAAATGATGAAGATGAGGTAAAAAAAGAGTGTCCTGGAATCGTTTAGTACTTGCTACTGTTATCTGCTTCTCCTTCACGCATACGCATGGTGTTTTGCAAGCCAAAGGGCTTATGTCCATTTCAGATGATGAACTCATCGTAACTGGTCTGCTGTATGATGAATATAAATCGTATGAAAATGCTAGACAAGTCTACGCAAGACTATTTGACACAACACATGCAGAAGTATATTTATACAAAGAGGCAAAGGCTTCTTTACTTGGACAATCACATATCAATGAAAGTTTAGAACGACTAAAAATATGGGATAAAGAACATCCTACATTGGAAAGTAAGCGTCTACTTATTCCTCTTTATCTTACTGTTAATGAAATCTCGTTGGCACAGACTGAGGCTGAGTACTTACTAGAACACTCTGCAGAAGCGATGGATTTAGAGTTGGCTTCAAACCCATTTTTGTATGCGGGTGACTTTAGCAGAGCATTGAATTTATTGAGTAAAGTGTATGAACAAACACTCAATGAAGTGATACTCCTTCAAATGACTGAAATAATGGATGTCTATACACAAGAGAGAAAACGAGCCATTGCGTTACTGGAGAGTCACCGCCGCATGCGAGCATTTAATCCAAATATATTGGCAATGCTAGTGACACTTTACAGTAAAGAAAAAGATGTAGATGGTCTAATGCAGACATATACAGCCTTATATTTAGAGTATAAAGATGAAAAAATACTTGAAAAGATTATAGATACCTATGCATATAAAAATGACCTTGCAGGTGCTATATCATTTTTAGAAGAACATAAAGTTGGAGATCATATACTCTATGAACTTTATAAAAGTAAGAGGTATTTTGATAAAGCCATAAAACTTATTGACCGTAAGTATAGTGAAGACAATGATGCCAGATGGCTTGCAGAAAAAGGCATGCTTATCTTTGAAAAAGCAGATGACAAAGATGACAAAGAGATGCTAGCATTGGTTGTGTCAAATTTTGAAAAAGCCACAAGTCTGGGAGTTGATGACAGCATTTATCTCAATTATTATGGGTATACACTGATTGACAAAGAAGTCGACATTAAAAAAGGTATACAGATTATTAAAGACGCTTTGGTGCAACAACCAAATAATACCTACTACTTAGACTCTTTGGCGTGGGGACATTATAAAATCAATGAGTGTGGTAAAGCCTATGTGCTCATGCAAAGGATAGTGGAAGAAGAGGGGCTTGAAGAGGAAGAAATTTCAAGCCATTGGAATGCAATTCAAAAATGTAAATAATTTTGGTACAATACCAAAAATTATAGTAACGGTGAGAAAATATGGCTCAAATATTAGATGAAATTATCAAAAAAACAAAATCAGATCTAGAGAAGCGAAAAGTAGATTATCCTATGGAATGGTTAGGACGCTCACTGGCGTTCAACCCTTTTGCACCTAAAGATGTAAAGTCTGCTTTACGTTCCACAGAAGAGAACCCATACCGTATTATTGCAGAGGTTAAAAAAGCGAGTCCTTCAAAAGGTGTCATACGAGAAGATTTTGATCCTATGAGTATTGCCCAAGCCTACGAAAAGGGTGGGGCAGACTCTCTGTCTATTTTAACAGAACCCCATTTTTTTCAAGGTGACAAAGAGTATTTAGGTATGGTACGCCGTTATGTCAATATCCCTTTACTTAGAAAAGATTTTATAGTAGACAAGTATCAAGTACTTGAGGCATTGGCATTTGGTGCGGACTATATTTTGCTTATTGCTATGGCACTTTCACGTAAAGAACTCAAAGAGTTACATGACTATGCTAGACATCTTGGACTAGATGTACTTGTTGAAGTGCACAATAAAACAGATTTAATCAAAGCTATCTTCGCAGGAGCAGACATTATAGGTATTAACCACCGTAATCTTGAAACTTTTGAGATGGATATGTCATTAAGTTCCAAACTGATTCCTCTTATTCCCAATGGTAAAATCATTGTGGCGGAGTCTGGTATCAATGACCATGAGACGATTGTCGAATTTTCTAAAGTAGGTGCTGACGCATTTTTAGTGGGTGAACATTTTATGCGTCAAGATGATATTACTGCAGCTATCAAAGCTGTGAAGTACGGAAATTAATTTTCTTTTGTAGGGTGTTGTGCCCTCACAACACCGTTTAGATATATTGAAATAAATGTTTATGTATTAATCTTAGATTATTGGTGTTGTCGGGGGAGGGCAACACCCTAAAATTAAAGATATGTTATGACAATAATTTCTTCACCATCTGATTGATACGTCCACCATCTGCACGGCTTCCTATAGCACCTTTGGCTGCACCCATTACTTTTCCCATGTCTTTCATGTTTTGGGCACCTACGGTGGCTATGACCTCTTTTAGTGTTGATGCCAGTTCATCATCGTCCATAGGTTCAGGTAGATAAACTTTTATAATAGCAATTTCTATATCTTCTTTTTCCACAAGGTCTTCACGTCCAGCTTCTGAAAATTGTACTTTGGCATCTTCTCTTTGCTTTAAGTACTTCATCAAAATAGATTCCATATCGGCATCGGTCACCTCTCTACGTTCATCTACTTCTATCTGTTTGACTGAGGCTTGAATGTTTCTAAGTGTGTCTCTCTTTACAGTATCTTTAGCACGCATGGCATCTTTTATGTCTGATTTTATTTTGGCATTGAGGTTCATAAGGGTTACTCCATATATTTTTAAATAATTATACTATAATCTGCGTATGATAATAACAATAGAAAGTCAACAATTTGATACAAAAGAAATAACACAGCTCTATCCTGCGGCTGTTGTGAAAACGGGCTATGAAGATGAGACAACTCAAGTAAGTTTGGAGTGGATTGACGTGGAATCTAAAGGAAAAGTAGAGATAGTAGGGTATGGCATTTTTATCAATATGGGTGAAGAGAAGAAGTATGAGTTTATGTACGATACACGTGAAGAGATGGATAAGTCTATAGGTAAAATTGCATCTCAGTTACAAAAATAAATGATACTTTTCTTTAGATTTAAGTTAGATTATCTTATCATGCCATATCTAATATTGGAGACTTTATGACTACTTTTCAACTTTTACTTTTACTTATAGCCGCGGGGGTTCTTTACCTCTTTTTTAAACAACTGTTTTCAGGAGACCATCCTAAGCGTGGTGTAGACTTTGAAGCTAAAGTAGCCGATGAACAAATAGGTGGTATTAACCGTCCAGATAAGACATTTTCTAAGCCAAAAGTTCAACTCTCACGTATTGAACAACTTTTAAATATGGCAGATGAAGCTATAGAAAAAGAAGACTATGAAGAGGCAAAAAAAGCCTTAGACTCTGCACTTATTGTAGAACCAGAAAATACCAATGCACTCCAAAAAATGGGTTATGTAGCTACACATACAAAAGCATATGAGACTGCAAAAGAGAGCTATGAAACATTGCTTAAGTTAGATGAAAATGATGATATGGCACATGCACTTCTTGCCAATACATTCCATAAGCTTGGTGATGAGAGTGCAGCTGAAATTCATCATGAAAAAGCTATTAAGCTCGATGAAACATATGCACCGCACCACTTTAACTATGCAAATACACTGTATGACTTGGGTAGAACAAAAGAAGCACTGATTGGGTATAGCAAAGCGTATGAGCTAGACAGCAGTTTAGAGGTTGCTAAAGAGATGATAGCCAAGCTAAAGGCTAGTCATGAGTAGTGCTTGCTTTGTAACACAAGAGGCAACAAAAGAGATTTTGTTACGTGTTACAAATGTGTGTGCTGAATGTTATGATGATATAAACAAAGGTGACATTATTCATTATGATATGCAGTCTTACCGCTATCTTTGTACATCCTGTCAAGAGAAACTATGTGAGAGTATGAACGAACAGTGCGAAGTCATGGAAGATGGCTCACAAGCACTTTTTTAGTTTTTAGAAGCTCTTTGCAATATATGTAATGGCATTCACATAACTTAGAGAGTTGAGTTTTATGCCTTTATAGGCTATGTCAAACGCAGTACCATGATCTACAGAAGTCCTAAGTATAGGCAAATTCAATGAAACATTTATGCCTTCATCAAAGTAGAGTGCTTTGAGTGGAGCTAGTCCTTGGTCATGGTACATCGCAACAAAATGCGTGTAGTGTTTCCGTACATTAGGTGTAAAAGCTACGTCTGGTACTAAAGGGTCACTGTAGGGTGTTGTACCCTTACAACACCAATTTGTTATGGTGTGATTAGCATTATCAATAGCCCTTTGAATGACTTTTTCTTCATCACCCAATACACCATCATCACCAGCATGTGGGTTTAGACCTAGTACACCAACTGTTTGTGTGGGCTTAGCTGTTTTGTAAAAATCCAATAAAAAACGTGTTAAGTTTTCTTCATTTATGTTTGTTGCCACCTCTTTAAGTGGTATGTGTTCTGTAAAAAGTGCCACATACATTGTCTCACAACCTAGCATCATAATGGCCTCTGCATTAAAAAAGTCACGCAAGGCATCTGTGTGACCTTTGTAGTTTACCCCGGCTAACTCCCATGCTTTTTTATGGATGGGTAGGGTACAAATAGCATCGACTTTTTTCTCTTTTGCAAGTTCTACTGCGTGAACAAAGGAAGCATAGGCATATGCACCACTCTCTTTAGAGACAACACCTGCTTCAATGTTGAAGTGAGGGGCTATATGTTCTACAGTTTTAAAGTCATGAGGAATTTTAATATTTAATTTTTGTGCTGCTTGTTGTAGCATAGTATGGTCAATGCAGTATATAGGTTTGACTTCTTTAGAAATAGTATTATGATTTTCAAGGACTAGTTGGATACCTATGCCATTTAGGTCTCCGATACTGATAGCAACTTTTGTCATTTAAAATCCTTGTAGGGTTAACGTATCATTAAAGCTTTAATGTCAAGTATGGCTTGTTCTAGTCCAACATACACTGAACGTGCAACAATACTTTGTCCAATGTTAAGTTCTTCAATGCTTTCTATGGCGACTACATCTGCTACATTTTGCATATTGAGTCCATGACCAGCAGCCACACGTAAGCCAAACTCAACAGCGTCACAAGAGAGTAAACGGAGGTTACAAAGTTCATCTGCTAACATCTGTTTGAGTATTTTACGAGAGAGGTTTAGCTCTGGTATGTTGTGGTGTGTTTTAGATAAGTTTGTGTAAAGCATGGCATAAATATTTGCATACTTGCCTGTATGAAACTCTACCCACTCTACACCTAACTCTATAGAAGCTTTAACCGCATCTAGGCATGGGTCTATAAAAAGTGATACTTCTATTTCTTCTGCTTGTAGTCTTTTTATAGCCTCTTTGAGTGTAGGTTGTTCACCCGTGACTGAAAGCCCACCTTCAGTTGTCACTTCTTCACGTTTTTCAGGTACAAGAGTTACACGGTGAGGTCTTAACTCACAGGCAATGTCTATCATCTCAGAAGAGATGGCACACTCGAGGTTTACGGGTAATGAAGAGAGTGCTATGATATTTTTTGCATCGCTATCTTGCATATGGCGTCTGTCTTCACGTAGGTGTATAGTAATTTGGTCTGCTCCTGCACGTTTACAAATGCTTAATGCATCCAACGGGTCAGGGTCAGCTACTTTTCGTGCTTCTCTTAAAACTGCTATATGGTCAATGTTTACACCTAGTAACATGTGGACTCCCTCTGGGTATTATTGCATTGATTATAACAAAAGATGTTTATACTCTCGGAAGTGGAGACTTCAGTCCCACCTAAAATTTGCATTAATATCTGTTTTTATACCTACTTAAAGCAACAAGGTGTTGTAAATAAAAAACTTTGTGTAAACAAATAAAGTTTTGGTAGGACTGCATCTAAAGGGGACATCTAATAATAGGTAATGCTCACAATGGGCTTTGCAAATGTAAGGTTGTGCAAAAGATTTATAAGTCCTAGCCATAGCTAAGACGCAGTAAATATTTTGTGCAAGATTGCGTTTGCAAAGCCCACCCTACGGGCAGTTACAGCTTTCGCCTATGCGTTGTTACTCTTTTTCGACTTAGCTAAGGCTAGGTCTACAAAAGAGTGCCTAGCCTAAACAAAAGCTGTAAATGTTGTGAGTATCACCTATTATTAGAGGTCCCCTAAAGGTATACACTTCAATAAAGTCCCCACTTCCGTATTCTGTAAGTATACTGGTATTATGTTATAATAATTAAAATTTGAATTATATGCATGGAGAAGAAATGCCTACAGTCTTACGGATAAATGGCTATCGTTTTTTCTTTTTTTCAGATGAGCATATGCCACAGCATATACATATTGAAAAAGCAGACAGTTATGTACGTATTGTGTTGGATACGCTTGAAATAACTGATAGTTACA
>JAYEFI010000146.1:17236-26485 GCA_034658615.1 Campylobacterota bacterium | reverse complement strand
GTACTTTATGATACAAACGAAGCCTATAAAATATACAACACGCACATCTCGGAAAGTACTATGGGTGGTATGGTGCTAAGTAACGATAAAAAGAAGATGGTCATCTCCGATGAAAGTGGTGCAGTCAGGCTCATAGACATTAACTCGTCCAAAGTGGAAAAGACGCTTACCTCCCAACATGTAGACAACATCTACTCCGTAGCCTACGCAAAAGACATCATACTCACAGCAGGACAAGACAAACGTGTAGGCATTTACAGTAAAGACCATGCCTTCCATATAAAAAGTGACTTTTTAGTCTACTGTGTGGGCATAAGCCCTAGTGCTAAACTGGGTGTTTATAGCAGTGGCATAGAGCATGATTTACAGCTCATTACTACAAAAAATGGTAAAAAGACAGACAGACTTGTAGGGCATCAAGCAACACCTACTAAAGTCATGTTTACGAGTGAAAATACGCTTATCTCTGCAGGAGATGAGTATCGCATCTATTTTTGGGTACTCAATTAACTTAAATCCAATATATTTGTTTCTACACCATCAAGTGTCAAAATATTATTCTCTTCCCAATACGCTTCTATACCCTCACGCCCTTTTTTGTCAGACCACTTTTTAAGTGTATCACGCTCTTGGACAAACTCGTACTGTGGCACTGCATAGCCACAAGAAGTAAGCACAAGTTCTACTTTCATTTCAAAGAACTGTCTAGCCCCTACTTGTGGCTCAAAATGTGCGCTCAATTCATCCCATCTTGCATCTTTTTGATGTATGATTGTTGCTTTACCATAAAGCTTAAGTATGAGTGGTGCTTTGTCAAAAGAGTTAAACATGATTGTCATACGTCCATTCTCTTGTACATGTGCAGATGTTTCGTTACCTGAACCAGTTAGGTTTAGCCACACTACAGTATTTTCATCGACTATCTTAAAGGTATCCATGCCTTTAGGAGAAACATTGATGAAACCATCTGCCCCTGCACTCCCTACAACAAACATTTTTTGTGCCTCTATAAATTTTCTGTGTTCTTTGTTTATCTTGTCGAATTTTACTGCCATTGTAACTCCTATTTCGTATTATGATTTATGACTCTCATGCTTAAGGAGACCTCTTCATCTTTACATATAAAAAGCATGCTATATCTATTGGAAACTTTTAAAACAACCATTGCAGTAAGACTCTCTTAACATAAATATAGATATTATTCTATCTAATATATTGTATTGTTAAGCGATAACAATACTTAAGATTTAAATTCAAATCATTTTGGAGCTATTATGTTACGAACTTTTTTATTGACTACTCTGTTATTTACCTCTATCTTTGCTAAAGAAGTAGAAGAATATCCTTTTATTGGTGTGACTATTTCAACACAAGACATATCTATTAATTCTGTAGAAAATGACAACATAGATCAAACTTTTGGTATAAGATATGGTAGACAGACACAAGATTGGCGTACAATGTTTACCTATGGAAGAGGTGATAATTTTGAAAACTTCTCACTTGAAGTAGATAGATATATTGCAGATGGACTTTTTGGTAAGCCTGAGTATAGACCTTATGTTGGTTTAACAGTTGGTAAACTCAACTATTCAAACACAGGTATTGTTGCTACAGAAGATATAAATACCACCCGTACTGATGACAATAATGTAACCACAACAGTTGTAACGACACAAACAAAAGATTCTGATACGAGTGGTTACTACTATGGTGCTAACCTTGGTCTTACTGTATATATTGCAGATAAAGTTGATGCAGATATATCTTATTACTACTACCAAGTAGAAGACTTTGAATTTCTCAATACTATGCAAGGTGTAACCTTTGCACTGCACTACTTTTATTGATACTTCGCTATAATCACGTAATTTATTACGGAGATTATACGTGTCCCTTTTTTCTTACAACACACTCAAAAAAATACTTTTTAAACTTGAACCTGAAACTGCTCATACTATTGCAGGACTAGGACTAAGAACTATTTCGCATTGCCCTACACTATTACGGTTTGTTACAAAACAAAATTTTGTAACGCACCCCATACTTCAACAAAATATTTTTGGATGTAACTTTCAAAATCCTGTAGGATTAGGTGCGGGTTTCGACAAAAATGGTCAGTATATCACTGCTATGCCTACTATGGGATTTGGCTTTACAGAAATAGGAACTGTTACCCCAAAACCACAAGATGGAAACGAAAAACCTAGACTTTTTAGACTCATAGAAGACAGGTCTATCCAAAACGCTATGGGTTTTAACAATAAGGGTAGCCACTATATGCTGCAACGTCTTAAAAAACTCTACTTTTTTGATTATCCTCTAGGTATCAATATAGGTAAAAATAAAATGACCTCTGAAGAAAATGCATTAGATGATTATGAAATACTCTTTAAGGCTTTTAAGAATTATGGTGACTATATTGTGATTAATATATCTTCACCTAATACACCTGGACTAAGAGATTTACAAAATGAAAACTTCATTAATGCCATATTTAAAATGGGAAAAGAGATTACTTCTAAACCTATTTTACTTAAAATTGCTCCAGACATGGAAGCTGAAGATGCTATAACACTCTGTAAGGTAGCTGTCGCCGCTGGTGCAGCAGGTATTATAGCTACCAATACTACTATAGATTATTCTTTAACGAAACATGCTAAAAACTTTGGAGGCATTTCTGGGGCATTGCTTACAGATAAATCCTATGCACTATTTAGAGCTATTGGTAAAGAGCTTTATGGTAAAACATTACTTATTTCTGTAGGAGGCATTGACTCTTCAGAGGAAGCATATAAACGCATTAAAGCAGGTGCATCGTTAGTACAAGTATACTCTATGCTAGTCTATAAAGGACCAAGCCTACAGAAAGAAATCAATGAAGGTCTCATTAGATTATTAAAGAAAGATGGGTATAGTCATATCTCAGAAGCTATCGGCTCAGACTGGCGATAGAGTTTGGGGAAAACAATAAGGGAACATCATGTTTCAACGCATAATTACATCATTGGCTATTAGCCTACTTTTTACAGGAGCACTCATGGCTAACTCACTGCCAAAACACTTTACAAAAACCTTAGACAACGGTATGCAAATCGTTGCAATACCCATGGACAATCATTCTGGTGTGATAACATCAGATATCTACTATAAAGTAGGTAGCAGAAATGAAGTTATGGGTAAAAGTGGCATAGCTCACATGTTAGAACATCTTGCTTTTAAGTCTACGGAGAAACTAAAAGAGGGTGAGTTTGACAAAATTGTCAAGGGACGTGGCGGTGTCAATAATGCTTCAACAGGTTTCGATAAGACACATTACTATATTAAGACTTCAAGTAAAAACTTAGAAATGACACTAGATTTATTTTCTGAACTCATGCATAACTTAAAACTCACTGACGTTGAGTTTCAAAAAGAGCGTGATGTTGTTGCAGAAGAACGTAGGCTAAGAACTGATAATAATCCCATGGGTTATCTCTATTTTAGAGTCTTTAATACACACTTCACCTACCATCCATACCACTGGCTCCCTATAGGGTTTATGGAAGATATACTTTCATGGAAAATAGAAGATATTAGAGATTTTTACAAACGTTACTATCAACCAAGCAATGCGATACTCATCGTTGCTGGTGATATTAAAGCAGAAGATGTATTTCAAGAAGCAGACAAGTATTTTTCAAACATAAAGAATGAACATGCCATTCCTAAGGTAACAGCTGTAGAACCAAAGGTTGATGGTGCAAAACGTGCCATTTTACATAAAGAGAGTAACAGAGTTGATACACTTGCCATCACGTACTCTATTCCTAACTATGAACATGATGACCAAGTTGCACTTTCAGCTATCTCACATATTTTAAGTTCTGGTAAAAGTTCATGGTTTGAAAAAACTATTGTCAATGACAAACAACTTGCTAACCAAGTTTATGGATACAACATGGAATTAACCGATCCTGGAGTTTTTCTCATTATGGCTATGTGTGCACCCGGTGCATCACTTGATGTACTTGAAAAAGAAATTTTAACACAACTTGATAAACTAAAAAATGGTGATGTTACACAAGCAGAACTCGATAAAGTAAAAATCAATACAAAAGCAGAGTTCATCTACTCCCTAGAGAGTTCATCATCTGTTGCTGGACTCTATGGAGATTATTATGTTAAAGGAAATATAAAACCTTTACTTGAATATGAAGAGAAATTAGATAAAATTACACTCAAAGAGATTCAAGCGACTGCGAAAAAGTATTTTGACCATAATTTTTCCACCACAGTCATACTGAAAAAACAAGAGGATAAGAAATAATGAGTAATTATATTACAGGTGCAACTACTGCACTCATTACCCCATTTAAAAATGGAACGCTAGATGAGGCAACGTTTGCAAAACTCATACAAAGACAAATAGATAATGGTATAGATGCTGTGTGTCCAGTAGGTACAACAGGTGAATCTGCTACCCTATCTCACGATGAACATAAAAGATGTATAGAGATTGCTGTAGAGGTGTGTAAGGGAACCAACACAAAAGTACTTGCTGGTGCTGGATCAAATGCTACTCATGAAGCTATAGACATTGCTATACATGCTGAAAAGTGTGGTGTTGATGCGATGTTTTCGGTAAGTCCTTACTACAACAAACCAAGCCAAGAAGGACTATATCAACATTACAAAGCCATAGCGTCTGCTGTAAAAGTGCCTTTCATGCTTTACAATGTACCTGGACGTACAGGTGTAGACATAGAAGCAAATACTGTTAAAAGACTTTTTGATGATGTAGAAAACATCATGGGTATCAAAGAAGCTACAGGTTCCATAGAACGTACCGTAGAACTTCTTGCTAAGGTACCTGACTTGTACGTTTTTTCTGGTGATGATGCTATTGATTTTCCTATACTTGCTAGTGGAGGAAAAGGAATCACTTCTGTCACGTCTAACCTTTTACCAGATATGAAAGCAAATCTAGCGCATGCCGCACTTAAAGGTGACTATAAAACATCTAAGTCTATTAACGATGAGCTCTACGACATAAATAAAGTACTCTTCTGTGAGTCTAACCCAATACCTATAAAAGCAGCTATGTATATATCTGGTCTTACAGATACCCTAGAATATAGACTGCCACTTGTTGCACCAAGTAATGAGAACATGAAAAAAATAGAAAATGTGATGAAAAAATACAAAATTGTAGGAGTCAACTAATGTCAAATATGAAAGGGAAAACACTTGTAATTACAGGTGCGACCAAAGGTATCGGTAAGTCAGTAGCTGAAAAGTTTGCACAAAATGGTGTAAATATTGCGTTTACATATAACTCCAATAAGGAAATTGCAGATGAAATTGCTACATATTTAGAAAATAAATATGGTATAAAAGCAAAAGCTTATCCTCTCAACATACTAGAGTTAGATGAGTTCAAACCACTCTTTGAAGCCATCGATGAAGACTTTGATAGAGTAGATTTCTTTGTATCAAATGCTATGATTTACGGTCGTCCTGTTGTTGGTGGCTATGGTAAATTCATGAAACTACGTCCGAAAAAAGGTTTAACAAATATCTATACTGCAACAGTAGGTGCATTTGTGAGAGGTTCTCAAGAAGCAGCTGTTCGCATGGAGAAGGTTGGAGGTGGTGCGATTGTAACACTTTCATCTACTGGTAACCTTATTTATATTGAAAACTATGCAGGTCATGGTACAAATAAGGCTGCAGTTGAAGCAATGAGCCGTTATGCTGCAGTAGAACTAGGTGATATGGGTATTCGTGTCAATGCAGTCTCAGGTGGCCCCATAGATACAGATGCCCTGAAAGCATTTACTAACTATGAAGAGGTAAAAGCAGAAACCATTAAACGTTCGGCTGTAAACAGAATGGGAAGTCCTGATGATCTTGCAGGGTCAGTGTACTTCTTGTGTACCAAAGAAGCATCATGGATTACAGGTCAAACACTTGTTGTAGATGGTGGAACTACTTTTAGATAGCAATCGATTAAAACTTTATGTATGTGATTTTTTGTCACATACTAGTCATCAAACAACTTTCTGAAAACTTCCATAAGTATTATAATAAAAAAGATTTTGTGATTAATGTAGTATTTAGACTACCTTGACGAAGATAGCCTATTAAGAAGAGTTATATTAGAAAGTGTACGTCACACCTGCACTTGAGTAAGAAAAGAATGTATCTTTTACATTTGTACCATCAAAGTTTTCACCATTATAAAGGCTCATGAAGTCAACAAAGAGTCCCATACCATTGGCAAGTTCATACTTTGTACCAAGACCCCACTGGAAACCACTCTCTTCAAGGTCTCCTGCTTCTGCTTTACCATATCCAGCTAGACCATAGGCAGAAAATCCTGTAGTAATGTTATACATTGGCTTTACATAAAGACCAACATTACTTAAGTCATCTTCTGTTTTCACAACAATGCGTCCTCTGTCTTCGTAAACATCAGTCAATGTACGTGTATAACGTGCTTCAATACCAATGTATTGATTAAAGTAGTACCCACCTACAATGGTTAGAGCATGATTTCTCAATTCTACAGCTTGATTCATACGTGCATAACTTAAGGCAGCACCTAAATAGAAGCCATCATATTTTACATTATCATCTACAACAACAACTTCTTTCTCTGGCATGACATCAATAGGTTGATAGATATTTCCACCAGCAAATGCAATGCTACCTGATATAGCTAAAATAGCTACCATACTTAATGTTTTATTCATATTGTTAACTCCCTAAAATAGTTTTACTCTTAATTTTACTTCTGAATAATTGTATTATTTCTTAGTTAAAAACCACCTTACTAACACGAATAAATCAAACTTTTACAAACTATACGATAGAATAACAGTAATAAAAACACTAATTTGTTGTTACTAGGAATAAAAATCATGATAAGAAAAAGTATATTAATTAATTTTACGCTTACACTACTCTTTACACTCATTTTTTCAGGCTGTGTTGAAAGAGGACACACTATAGAACTGAAACAAGTAGCTCTAACGCAAAAAACTTCTACAACTGATATTTCTATGAGTAGTAACATAAATAACATAGACGCTGTACCTAACTCACTTGATTCAAACAATGTATACAACCCTGATGAAACCTCATTCGAGTTATTTCAAATTAGTGATGAAGTTAAAAATAGTATATCAGGCTTCTTTGTAGTTGCTATTGGTCTTATTATTATTCTTTTATAATAATCTCAAAAGCAATATGCTTATTGAATTTTAGGAATCTTTAATGTTAAAACATATCTTTTTACTCTCCTTTGTCTTCTTCTTTTCTGCGTGTGCAGAAAGAGGACATAAGCTTATAGTCAACAAACAAACACAAACTGTTACAGCAGAAAGTACATCAGATCTAAAAAAAGACAAAAGCAATACCAGAAGTAAACTTCTTCTCATGAAACAAGCGGTACAAAGAGAACAAAAAAAATCTATTGCAAAAGAGTCTGTTAGAAAAAAGATTAAAAAAGAAGCAAAAGAGATTTCTTTAACAAAATTGAAACAGAAACCTATAGCAAAAAAAATAAAAATAACAAACCTTCTACCAAAAAGTAGAAACAAACAATTAATCAACCTTAATACCCAACAACTAAACTTTCAAACCATAGACAAGACATATCATAAGTTTGGAACATCAGAAATTCATGGTCATGTAATATATTTGACAAAATCTGGACAAAAAATAAAACTCAATGAATCTGTTATTTACATATTACCTGTAACTAATTCTATAACACAGTGGTATGAAAAGTATTATCTTAAAAATAAACATCATGCGTTAACACATAGTACAGTGGTAAAATATATGAACAAAACACATTTAGATTTACAGCAAAACTTTGCATTTTATGGCATAGGTGAAGGTACTTACTACATTATAATTGAGTCTAACTACCCTACTTCTATGGCAAAAAATCAAAAAGTCTATGTAGCAAAAAAACTCGAAGTTGGCAAATATAAGAAAGTGATGGCTGTCTTCTCTAAAAAACTTTAAAAAGATAGGTAAACCATTGTTGAATATACCAAATACACTAGCATTTATACGTCTACTCTTAGCTCCAGTGATGTTTTTCTTTCTTGTCAATCAAGATGCCTCTGTTTTTTATGGCATTCATCAAACATGGCTCAATTATTTTGCAGCGTTTATTTTTGTTATAGCCAGTGCCACTGATTTTTTTGATGGTTATATTGCACGTACTTTTGACCAAATTACGACACTTGGAAAAATACTTGACCCTTTAGCAGACAAGATGTTAACACTCGCAGCATTTTTAGGGCTAATGATGATTGACTTAGCTTCTGCTTGGGCAATATTTCTCATACTAACAAGAGAACTATTTATCACTGGTCTTAGGGTTTCTGCTGTTGCAGAAGGTATAGATATTAGTGCCAGTTGGATGGGAAAAGTAAAAACTGTAGTGCAGATGATTGCTATTGGTTTTTTACTTATGCAGTGGCCTGGTGCAGAACTGCTATTGTGGTTTGCAGTTGCTCTAACACTTTACTCTGGGTATGAGTATGTTAGAGACTTTTTTAAGCATACAAAATATGCAGTCTAAATAAACCGTTTTAATGCTTCTTTCATATTTTCTTTTGCATTACCTAAAAGGAAAGCACTTTCATCAGATAACTTTCCATCTTCAGACATAGGCTTAATAACAAAATTTAAAATGCTTTCAACAAGATGTTGTGTGTAGTTCATCTCTTCAATTGACTTTGCATGGTATGAAGTGAGACTCGGTGCAGTACCTTCAAAATGTTTTATACGTGCCAATTTTCCATGTTGCTCATTGAGTACCACTTGGTAATCAGCAAGTGTTTGTATAGCTTCAGTTATATGTAAATCAACTCTTTCCATCTCAATTTTACAGTTGGTTTTATCGGTAATATAATTTTGTGCATTCACCATCTGTTTATTGGCAAAACGTAAATTACTACCACTCTTTAAACCAACTCTCAACTTATAAACCACAAACATTACCAACAATACTGCAAGTGTAGTGACTATGACACCAAAATTGAAATCTTCTTTCAATCCAACTAATGTGGCAATAGTTGCACCTATTTCATTGACTTTGTCATTACTTGGTATTTTTGTTATATCTAATACCGTGTTCAACTTTTCAGTTGCTAAATATACCACACCCATAAAAGTTGCAATACCTGCTATAAGTGCCAATATAAATGCAGTGAATCGACCAGAGCTTACATCTTTTAATTTTAT
>JAYEFI010000146.1:3663-17136 GCA_034658615.1 Campylobacterota bacterium | reverse complement strand
GCTATACTTGTCTTATCAATACTTATCTTTTTCCATGAACTTGGACATTTTACTGCTGCACGCTACTTTGGTGTACAAGTTGATGTTTTCAGTATAGGGTTTGGTAAAAAACTCTATTCACGTACTATAGGAAAAACAGAATGGAGTATCTCTGCTATTCCTTTAGGTGGCTATGTCAAAATGAAAGGTCAAGACGATACTGACCTAACAAAAATTTCTTATGATGAAGACTCGTATAATGTCAAAAAACCTTGGCAAAGAATTATCATACTATTAGCTGGACCTTTCGCAAACTTTTTATTGGCGTTTCTACTTTACGTTGCTATTGCAAATATTGGTGTACCTAAACTTCTTCCTCATGTTGGTACTGTAGGAGAAAATACACCTGCACTTGCTTCAGGACTACAAGCAAATGATAAGATTACACAAATCAATGGCAAGCCAATTAGATTTTGGGATGATATCAGTCCTATCATTGATGCTAAAGATGGTGACTTATTTATCACGATTGAACGTGATAACACCATCCTTTCTCTTCAATTAAGACCTAAAATGATTGAAGATAAAAATATGTTTGGTGAGACTATTACAAGACGTATCATTGGTATCACCGCTTCAGGAGAACAAAAAATGATAACCTTTGGACTTCTAGAAAGCTTACATTATGCATGGAATGAAACAAAAAGAGCCTCTTTGATGATTATACAGTCTATACAAAAACTTATCACAGGTGTCATAGGTGCAGAAAATTTAAGTGGTGTTATTACTATTGTTGATGTGACTTCTAAAGCAAGTGCTGCGGGTATAACAGCTCTGTTTTTCTTTACTGCACTCATTTCAGTCAATCTAGGAGTACTTAATCTACTACCTATCCCTGCACTTGATGGCGGACATATTATGTTTAATCTTTATGAAATGTTTACAGGCAAGACAGCCAGCCAAAAAAGTATGATTGCCATTACATTATTTGGCTGGTCAATCCTAATCTCTTTAATGCTATTAGGATTGTATAATGATATTAATAGAATTTTGGGAGCAAACTAAATGGCACTACTTGACAAAGAACACTTAAGAAGAAGCCTAGATGAAGTCATCTGGAACATTGAATCATCACGTATCACTGTAAGTGAACATCATATCGTTCAACTTGTTGCTGTAGGTAAATATACCCAAACAGAAAACATCTCTACATTGTACGAGTTAGGACAACGTGCCTTTGGTGAGAATCAGGTACAGCAGCTTAAAGACCGTATGGAGACATTGGAGGCGTTACCTTTAGAGTGGCATATGATAGGCTCATTGCAAAAAAATAAAATCAATAACCTTATAGATCTCCGCCCTAACCTTATGCAGTCTCTTGATAGTTTGGATTTAGCCACAGAACTCAATAAAAAACTTCTAGCAAAAAATACAAAAATGCACTGTCTCTTACAAATAAACGCAGCAAATGAGGAGAGCAAGTCAGGTGTAATACCTGAATCTGCCTTTGACATCTACCAGCAAATAAAAGAATCCTGTCCCCAAATAAACCTAAAAGGTGTCATGACTATAGGTGCACATACAGAAGATACAAAGCTTATTCAAAAAAGTTTTGAGACGACACATAGTATCTATGAAAAACTACAAAATGATGGTGCCAGTATCTGTTCTATGGGTATGAGTTCTGACTATACTTTGGCTATTAAATGTGGTTCTAACCTCATTCGTGTTGGTTCATCACTCTTCAAATAATCTATAGGGAGCCTCTAATATATCTCAAAAAGAATTTAAATTCTAAGAAGCCATTTTTTCTGTGCAATGCACACATACGCCATAAAGATTGATTTGCTGTTTTGAAAGTGAAAATCTTTCCTGTTGTGCCATAGAGTTAAAAATATCATCAGCATTGCTATTATGAGGTTTGTCCTCTACTTCTCCACACCTCATACAAACTAAATGAATATGATCAGCCTTTGAGAGTTCATATTTAGATTTTTTACCTGTAATAGGTACCTCAACAAGTACTGAGTTTTCTACCATCAATATAATATTTTTATATACAGTAGCTAGAGATAAAGAGGGGTATAATTTGACAACTTCTTCATAGATAGCATCTATAGACATATGTCCATGATGTTCAATATGCTCTAAAATTGCTGTACGTTGAAATGTTGCTTTAAGACCACTCTCTTTAAGAAGTATTGCATAGTTTGTCATGAAGTCTCCTTTGAATATATACATAAAATTATCGGCATAATCTCATGTATATATTCCCAAGCAAAAGCTTGAGAATAAATTGTGACTATAGATCACCCTCGTGTTTACCAAGATACTCAGCAACACCATCAGTTGTAGCTTTCATACCCTCGTCACCTTTAACCCAACCAGCAGGACATACTTCACCAAATTCGTTAGTAAATAACATAGTATCTACCATTCTAATCATTTCATCGATGTTTCTTCCTAATGGAAGGTCATTGATGACTGCATGTCTTACTGTACCATCAGCATCGATAAGGAAAGAACCTCTAAGTGCAACAGCTTCGTCAAGAAGAACATCGTAATCTCTAGCAATTTGCTTAGAAAGGTCAGCTACTAAAGGCATATCAACTCTACCGATACCACCATTTTCTACTGCTGTTTCTCTCCATGCGAAGTGTGAAAATTGGCTATCTACAGATACACCAATAACATTTACGCCTCTTTCTCTAAAGTCAGCCGCTCTTTTAGAAAATGCAATGATTTCTGAAGGACATACAAATGTAAAGTCTAGTGGATAGAAGAAAAGTACTGCACCTTTTTTACCAAGGTTGTCCATAAGATTAAAATCGTCTACTATTTGACCGTCTGCGAGGACAGCTGTTGCTGTGAAATCTGGAGCTTTTTTTGTTACTAACATATGTGTTCCTTAAGGATAATTTTTATTTACAGAGTAATTTTATCTTATTATTATTAAGAGGAGATAAACTTTAAAAAAGTATTTTTCTTTAAATAAAAAAATGAGCCTTTATACCCATTTATTTGGGTTCTATACCCTTTAATGTCAATACGATATAATCTCTTTACTATTTATATCGTTACAAAGGTTCTAAAATGTCACTTTCTGTTGTAATACTCGCTGCTGGTAAAGGTACACGTATGAAGTCTGCTACCCCTAAGGTACTGCATGAAATTTCTGGAAAGTCTATGCTTTTTCATGCTATAGACGCAGCACAAGAAATATCTGATGACATTACCGTTGTACTCTACCACCAAGCAGAACGCATTCAAGAGCAAATAGAGTCTTACTATAAAAATATACACTTTCATATGCAAGATGTTGCTACCTACCCAGGTACAGGTGGGGCGATGAAAGGTGTGAAGACCAAAAATGAACGTACACTCATTCTTAACGGTGACATGCCACTCATTACAAAAGACTCACTTTTAGCCCTTACCTCTGGAGATGCAGACATCAACATGTCTGTCATTACACTAAAAAATCCTACTGGTTATGGTCGTGTCATTATAGAAGATGAAAAAGTACTAGAGATAGTTGAACAAAAAGATTGTAACGATGCACAACTTCTGACACCAACTGTCAATGCAGGTATTTATGCAGTCAATACTTCTTTACTTGAAAAGTACATCCCTGCTCTTTCAAACGACAATGCCCAAGCGGAGTACTACCTCACAGACATTGTAAAAATGGCCGTAGATGAAAATAAAACGGTAAATCCCATTTATGTAGAAGAGGAAGAGTTTAAAGGGGTCAACTCCAAACTTGACCTTGCCATTGCTGAAACAATTCACCAAAGTCGTATAAAAGAAAACCTTATGATGGCAGGTGTGAGTATGCGTTTACCAGAGACTATTTACATCGACAGTCGTGCTACTTTTGAAGGTGAATGTATGTTAGAAAATGGCGTAAGCATCTTAGGTGCTTCACACATTGTCTCTTCTCACATCAAAGCACACTCCGTAGTAGAAGACTCAAAAATCACAAATTCAGATGTAGGACCTATGGGACGGGTACGTCCAAACTCTGTACTTCTTGATACACACATAGGTAACTTTGTAGAAGTCAAAAAATCTACACTTACAGGTGTAAAAGCTGGACACCTTTCTTACATAGGAGATGCGACTATAGAAGAAGGCTCCAACATAGGTGCGGGTGTTATTACATGTAACTATGACGGTAAAAACAAATTTCAAACCAACATAGGTAAAAATGTATTTGTAGGTTCTGACTCACAACTTGTTGCCCCAGTAACCATAGCAGATGATGTCATGATAGCAGCAGGCACAACTGTTACTAAAGATGCAAATTCTGGAGAACTTATACTCTCACGTACAGCACAAAAAAGCATTAAAAACTTCTTTTATAAATTTTTTGCAAAGGCATAATATGCAAGTTGATTTAAAAGGTAAGTCTATTTTACTAGGTGTCACAGGAAGTATCTCAGCCTATAAGGCCTGTGACATTGCTAGACTTTTTGTGAAAGCAGGTGCCTCAGTCCATATGGTTATGACAGCAAGTAGTGAGCGTTTTGTCTCTGCACTTACTTTTGAAGCCCTTACACGCAACCCTGTACTTACAGACAGCTCAGAGAGTTGGAGTTCTGACCTTAATCATATAGATATAGGTAAAAAGTGTGACCTATTTCTTATTGCTCCGTGTTCTGCAAATACCATAAACAAACTCTCGCAAGGCATAGCAGACAATATACTTACTCAAACTGCCCTTGCTTTTACAAAAGAGATACTCATTGCTCCTGCAGCAAATACCTATATGCTTTCAAACCATGCTACGCTAAAAAGTCTTCACTATTTACGCGACAACCATGTGACTATCATTACACCACAAAAAAAGCTACTTGCCTGTGGTGATGTAGGCTCAGGTGCTTTAGCAGAACCATCTGAAGTTTTTTATGCTGCAGCAAGAACACTTTTAAAAGAGTCTTTTTGGGAAAATAGACAAGCAGTAGTCACTGGTGGAGGAAGCAGAGAAAAAGTAGACGAAGTAAGGTACATCTCTAACTTCTCTTCAGGAAAAATGGCTAAATCTCTTTGTCTAGCTTTATATCTCAAAGGGGCAAATGTCTCCTACATTACTTCTATGGGATCTGAGGGATTACCTTTAGACATTAAACGTACGAACTTTGAAGATGCAGATGCACTTTTAAAGAATACGCAAGAAGCACTCAATATTGCCAAAACAAATACGCAAGAAGAACCTTACTTGTTCATGGTAGCCGCAGTTGCAGATTTTAAACCCAAATCTCCTAAAAAAGGGAAGCTTAAAAAATCTACACTAGGAGAGTCGTGGAGTGTGGAACTCACACAAAACCCAGACGTACTCTCTAGTCTGAAAAGAGACGGCGTAAAAACTGTTGGCTTTAAAGCAGAAATGGACAGTAAAGAGGGGCTTAACAATGCAGTCAAACTCTTAACACAAAAGTCTGTCGATGCAGTGTGCTATAACTTGCTCAAAGATGCAAAAAGTTTTGGTGGAGATGAAAATGAAATTACCTTTATTACGCATAACACACAAACCTCTTTAGGACGTGCAGACAAACTCTCGCTCTCATTTAGCATACTGACACAAGCAAAGGAGTTAGCTAGTGAGTGATACCACTTTAAAAAACCTAGCTATCATCATGGATGGCAATGGACGTTGGGCAAAAGAGCGTGGACTTTCACGCACCAAAGGACATGAGGCTGGAGCAGAAACCATACGTGACATTACAACATACTGTGCTAAACACCCAGAAATAAAAACAGCCACTTTTTATGCCTTTAGTACAGAAAACTGGAAGCGTCCTAAACTTGAGGTTGATTTTCTTATGAAGTTGCTTAATAGATATTTGAAAAATGAACTTAAAACCTATCAAGAAAATGGTATACGATTTAAAGCCATTGGTAACATCAATGCTTTTTCTACTGCTTTACAAAAACGCATAAAAGAGACTGAAACACTCACAAAAGACAACACAAACCTTACACAAGTACTGGCACTAAACTATGGAGGTCGTGCAGAAATAACACAGGCAGTCAACACTCTCATAGAATCAGGTAAAGCCCAAGTAAATGAAGAAGATATCTCTTCAGCACTACAAACACCCTATAGCGACATTGACCTTCTCATACGTACCTCTGGAGAAGAACGCATTTCCAACTTTTTACTGTGGCAACTGAGTTATGCTGAATTTTCATTTACCTCTACGCTATGGCCTGACTTCTCTTCAAAAGAACTAGAGAGTATACTCTCTTCATTTAAAAACCGTTCAAGACGTTTTGGTGGACTTAAGTAATGGAACTTCTCATCACATTTTTTGTTTTTATTTTTGGTATCATGATAGGTTCATTTTTAAATGTGGTTATCTACCGTGTACCCAAAAATGAAAGTATCGTTTTTCCTGCATCAAAATGTCAATCGTGCCAAACGGCTCTTAAGTGGTATCATAATATACCTCTATTTTCTTGGCTATTTTTAGGTGGGAAATGTGCATTTTGTAAAGAAGAAATTTCAAAACAATATCCTGTGGTTGAATTAGTTACAGGGCTACTATTTGTTGCCTTGTTTATGAAGCTTGGTTTAGTCTGGTACTTACCGTTTGTTGCTGCATCATTTGCAGCACTTTTGGCGTTAGTAATGATAGACTTTAAATATATGGCTGTGCCAGACAGTGTCAATTTTATGGCTCTACTCTTTGCACTTGTACAACCAAACTTTATAGATGCTGCACTTCATGCCCTTATAGCTGCGGGTGGGCTCTACTTAGTGGGTCTTTTCTCGTCACTCTTAGCAAGAAAACAAGCCATGGGTGGGGCAGATGTTATTGTAGCTGGAACCATGGGTGCACTGCTAGGTTTTCCAAATTTCTTTGTAGCCATTTTTCTTTCTGCTATACTTGCAATGCTTCCTGCACTTATATGGAGAGAAAAAGGTGTACCCTTTGTACCTTTTTTAGCACTTGCAACATTTATAGTCTACCTCTATAGTACAGAAGCAACAGAACTTTTGGAGAAAATAATTTATGGTTAATGCTAAAGGCTTTATTTCATCAAATTTTACTAAAACATTTTTTACTATATTTATGCCTTTTTTTCTCATTATTTCTCTGGTTTATTTGGTACGTATATCTTCACTTACTTCACAAATACAAATTACATTTCCTGAACTTTTTCAACTCTATGGCTATTCTGTTCCCGATATTGTATTTTACACCCTACCCATCTCATTTGTTGCAGCACTTACAAACGTGCTTTTAAAACTTTCTCAAAGCAATGAACTCATAGCCCTCTACTCATTAGGTCTAAAATCTACAAAAGTACTACGCTCTTTACTTTTACTAGGACTTCTATTTTCCATACTTTTAGCATCTATCTCTTTCTTAGCTATGCCTTTAAGCAAACAACTCTACAAAGAGTTTAAGTCTTCTAAAAAAGCAGATGCAAAACTACATATAGTAGCCGGAAAATTAGGACAAAAATTTGGTGACTATTACATTTATGTAAAAGAGAACAAAGAAGACAAGTTTGAAGATGTGGTTATTTACAATAGAACAAAACTAAATGAGGAGCAGTTTTTTTCTTCAAAAGAAGGAGTTGTCAACAAAGTAGATGGCATCACGTCACTACAACTTGGAGATGGATATGGATATACATTTAGCAATACAAAACTACAACAATCAAAATATAAAAGCTTAGAAGTCTATGACAATAAAAAGAAGAAAATCTTTAAATTTAATGACATAGTACAATACTGGGGGCATGCAAAGACAAACAAAAAAAGACTGCACCGTATGCTCTTTTTTGGCTTTGTGAGTTTTATCCCTCTGCTTTCAGTCTATTTGGTTGCAGCATTTAGTATGATAAACCCTCGTTATCAGAATAACCACTCATTTTTGATTATACTCTTAACCAGTGTTGGACTCTATTTTGTAGCATCATCACTAGAAAAGTGGGGAAAGTTTTCATACCTTTTCATTGCTATCATCTCTATCTATCTTTTAGGTAGATGGCTCTTTCATGTAAGAGTTTCAAAGTATTTTTAATGTCCAGAGTCAAAGCTGTCATCGCTTATGATGGAAGTGCATACCATGGCTTTCAAAAGCAAACATCTACCACACAAACCATAACCTACCAGATAGAATCTGCACTCAACGCTTTACATATACAAAGTTCTATCGTTGCTTCTGGACGTACCGATGCGGGGGTACACGCTACAGGTCAAGTCATACACTTTGATATACCAGAGTATTGGAATGACTTGAAAAAATTAACACTAAATCTAAATAGACAACTTCATGACATACAATGCAAACACATCACCCTAGTAGCAAATGACTTTCATGCACGTTTTTCTGCAAAGAGGCGTCTTTATCGTTATGTCTTTAAAACATCCAAACCTACCGTATTTGAGAAAAAATATATTTCATACTATGAGTCGTTTAATCTTTTAGCGTTGCAAGATGCACTATCTCTCTTTATAGGAAAGCATGATTTCGATTATTTTCGTAAGACAGGTACACAGACACATACAAGCATAAGAGAAGTCTATAAGGCATTTTACGTGCAAAGAGGTCAATACCATTTTATCTATTTTGAAGCCAATGGATTTTTACGTTCTCAAGTACGTATGATGGTTGAGTCTGCCATGCTTGTTGCTAAAAATAAACTTTCAAAAGAGCAACTCTTAGCACAACTAGCATGCCAAACAAAGTTTACTACTAAACTTGCACCCCCTGAGGGACTTTATTTGGCTAAAATTATTTATTGATTTCACTTTTTTTTCACTTTAATTTGCTAAAATCTAACCATGAAACTTTTAACCCTATTCACATTACTATTTACTACATCTGTCTATGCGAGTTCAGACATGCAACAACTCTACTTAAAAAATGCCTGTAATGCTTGTCATGGTATGTATGGTGAGGGTATAGGTGCTAGTCCTAGACTGCAAGGGGTTCGTAAAGAGATATTGCTACGACGTCTTGTTAATCTTCAAAAAGGAAAAACGCGTTCTGCTTTTGGGTCTATTATGATATCGTTTGCCAAGGCACTCGATGACAACCAAACTACTGCTATGGCAGAGTATTTATCCACATTAAAACCGCCAAAAAATCTTGAACGCTATGAGATAGAATATGAACCCTCTGGTGATGGTGGATCATAATAGAACTCTCTCATTTTATGCTACAATAAACAAAATATATAAAGGTGTCCAAATGTTACCTCAATCGTTACAAAAAATTTTAGGATTATTATTTTTACTATTTTCAACAGGGTTTGCTGTGTTTTATCCACTTGCAAACCTCATGTAGGAGTATAGATGTCAAAAGCAAAACGCTATACACAAAAAGACAGACCTCAGTTCTCCGATACCAAAGGAACACTGCTCTATCTATTTTTAGTGCCACTTTTTCTCTCGCTTGTCCTTGCACTGTTTCAAACAAACATCAAAGCCTTTTTACTCAATGGTGTGAGTTTCTTTCTTTTTTTAGCTGTACTAACACTGGCAAAAAAAGGTTTTGCACAAGAACAGGACTACAACCAAAGTACCTTAGCTAAAGCACCAAAAATACCTTACAAAAAAGTAGCAGGTATTTTACTAAGTGTTTCTACTTTTTTTACTGCTCTAGTCACAGGACAACAAGACTTTTGGACTTCACTGTTTTTAGCCATTGTTTCACTCTTGGGGTACTACTTATGGTATGGGTTTGATCCTAAAAAAGACAAATTAGACAACTTGGGTGATGTTTCTGCTGAGTATGTCCTAGAGGCTCTTGTAGAGGCTAAAGAGAAAATAGCCCATGTCGAAGAGGACATGAAAACCATAAGTGATGAAAAACTACATAACAAACTTGCCATAGCTGTACAAAAAGCGAAAGCCATTGTGCAAACGATTCAAGAAGACCCAAAAGATGTGCGTGTTGCAAGAAAGTTTCTTATTGTCTACATAGAGGGACTTGCAAAAGTAACTGACACCTACACACAAATGGAAGAGAGAGACATTACAGTACAAACCAAAGAAAAACTCTATGGACTCATGCAAGATGTAGAAGTGCGTTTCGACAAAGAGTTACAAAGACTTAAAACCAACAACCATATGGATTTAGATGTACAGATAGATGTACTAAAAGAACAAATAAAATAAAGGAAACTATTTATGGAAGCAAAAACAAAAGAGATGATTGAAGTAACAATAGAAGAACAAACAAGCCAAGTCCCTGAAGTGCAAGAAACTGAGGTCACTGCACTACAAGATGCACTCAATGAACTTGACATCAATGATAGAAACTCCATTATTTACTTTGGTTCTTCTGCACAAGAACAACTTGATGATATATCTAACCGTATGATTGATGGTGTACAAAATAAAGACATGGGTGCAGCTGGTGCAGCACTCAATGAGATGGTAGCTTCTATTCGTGGTTTTGATATGGATAAGTTTAACCCAAACATAAAACTTGCATGGTACCAAAAACTATTTGGTGCAGCAAAACCTGTTGTAAAGTTTATACAAGAGTATGAAACAGTAAGAGACCAAATAGACAATATTTCAAACTCCCTAGAAAAACACAAAACGCAGTTGATGACTGATGTAATATCTTTAGACAAGCTTTATGATGCAAACCTAGAGTATTTTAGAAAATTAGAACTCTACATTAAAGCTGGAGACACAAAACTTGAAGAGCTTGAAGAGAAGATACTCCCAGAGTATGAAGCAAAAGCACAAGAGAAAGAGATGATGGCAATTCAAGAGCTAAAAGAAGTACGTGGCTTTAGAGATGAATTGGAGCGTAGAGTACATGACTTACGTCTCTCTCGTCAAGTGACTATGCAATCGTTACCGTCCATTAGACTCATTCAGGAAAATGACAAGTCCCTCATTTCAAAGATTACCTCTACTTTGGTCAACACTGTACCACTTTGGAGAAACCAACTAGCACAAACGGTGACTATATTTAGAAGCCATGACACAGCAAATGCTGTGAAAGACGCTGCAGACCTTACCAATGAACTTTTAGAGAAAAATGCTGAAGGTCTTAGAGAGGCAAATAGTGAAGTAAGACGTCAAATGGAACGTGGTATATTTGATATAGAGAGTATTAAAAAAGCCAATGAAACATTTATTGCTACACTTGATGACTCATTGCGTATAGCACAAGAAGGTAAGGAAGCCAGAAAAGAAGCGCTAGTTGAACTTCAAAATACAGAAAAAGAGTTAAAAGATGCACTCCTTTCTGTCAAAGCAAGAGCAGAAGAAGTGCCGGCAATCGTTGAGGAAAAAGCAACAGAAAAAGGAGCATAACATGGGTTTATTTGATTGGATATTTGGACAATTTATAGATGTTATTGAGTGGACAGATGACTCTTCTGATACTATGGTATACCGTTTTAATCGCCACGGTAATGAGATAAAATATGGGGCAAAACTCACTGTACGTGAGTCTCAAATTGCTGTATTTGTCAATGAAGGTGAAATAGCAGATATTTTAACCCCTGGCATCTATGAACTTGAAACGAACAATATACCTATACTTACCTCACTACAACACTGGGACCATGGGTTCAACTCACCGTTTAAAGCAGAAGTGTATTTTGTAAATACCAAACGTTTTACAAACTTGAAATGGGGTACAAAAAACCCTATTATGTTACGTGACCCAGAGTTTTCTATGGTAAGACTTCGTGCCTTTGGAACCTATGAAATACGTGTTTCTGATGCAAAAGTCTTTTTAAATGAAATAGTGGGTACAGATGGTCACTTCACCACAGATGAAATTGAGTCACAACTTACAAACCACATACTTTCTAAATTTGCGACAATTCTTGGTGAAAACAAAATACCTGTACTTGACTTAGCTGCAAACTATATAACCTTTGGAGAGTATATTACAGAACATATTGCTCCTTCTGTAAAGGAGTATGGACTTGAACTTACACATATGCTAGTAGAGAACATCTCTTTACCAGATGAAGTAGAAAAAGCACTCGATACAAGAACAAGCCGTGAAATGACTGGTGACCTTCATAAGCATGTACAGTACCAAAGTGGACAAGCCCTTGGTAACAGTGAAGGAGGAGCTATGTCAGACATGGTAGGCATGGGTGCTGGGATTGCCATGGGTCAACAAATGGCTGAAGGCATGAAGCAAAACAATGCATCTACAACACCTCCTCCACTTTCAAATACACAAGCATACTACATTGCTTTAAATGGTGAGAGTAAAGGTCCTTTTGAGCTAAATACTATTAAGTCATATATACAAAATAGTACACTCCTTAAAGAAACACTGGTTTGGACTAAAGGTATGGATGGATGGAAAGAGGCTGGGTTAGTACTTAAAGAGCACTTCGAAAATACGCCTCCACCCCTACACTAAGAGACCAAGACTCTACAATACTAGGATACTATGAAATTTACAGCAATAAACTTTACATGCCCCTCTTGTGGGGCACCTCAGAAATTTTCCCCGCTTACAGGAAAACTTACATGTGAATTTTGTAGTAAAGAAGTAGCTATAGAGCTCTCTAAAGAAGTTATTCATGAATATGATTTCTCTTCTGCTATTTCTACACTTCATGACCATAAAAACCGAACTATAGACAAGCAAGTACATTGTAAAAAGTGTGGGGGAGACTTTACACTCACACCTTTCTCTTTCTCTTCCAATTGTCCCTATTGCCAAACGCCTGCTATTGTAGACTTTATTCGTGAAATCACACCTAAGTCTATGTTGCCATTTAGCTTCACCCATAAAGAAGCACAACTGCTTTTTCAAAAATGGGTAGGCTCACGCTGGTTTGCTCCCAATGCATTTAAAAAATACCTAGAGGGCAATGACAAGCTTGTAGGTTACTACCTACCCCACTGGACTTACGATAGTGACACAATAACCCAATACTCAGGACTTAGAGGTGACATCTACTATGTAACGGTCACAAAAACTGTCATAGAAAATGGAAGACAAAGACGCATACAAGTACAAGAACCACGTATAAACTGGACACCTGTCTCAGGTGTTGTGCATGTGAGTTTTGATGATGTTACCGTGGGGGCTAGTCAAACCATTTCAAGAACTATTTTAGACTCCATAGAACCATGGGACACCACAAAACTTGTCCCTTTTGATGAAAAATATCTTTTAGGTTTTGAAGCTGAAGAGTATACCATAGGGTTAGACAATGGTTTTGAATATGCCAAGGCTAAAATGGTCTACAAGATAGAAAAAAATATACGCTACGACATTGCTGGAGATCAGCAACAAATACACCATATTGACACCAATCATAACAATGTCACCTATAAAAATGTACTCTTCCCTGTCTGGACGGCTTCGTTTGTATTTAAAGACAAAGAATACAACTATGCCATCAATGCACAAACAGGCAAAATAGTAGGACAAAGACCCTACTCCTATACCAAAATATTTTTTGCTTTACTTGCTGTAGCTACTATTGTCGGAGGACTGATGTATGTAGAAGAACAAGGGTATTTAGATA
>JAYEFI010000146.1:1771-3563 GCA_034658615.1 Campylobacterota bacterium | reverse complement strand
GCCATCCAACTCACAAAACTCATCACGTGAAATGCCAAAATCCAAGTATAATATTCCATTATTTCTCCATTATTTCAAAATCTTTTTTAGTGTATATTACTAACTGTAATCCCTTATAATACCCAACATGGGCATAGTGTAACTTTATTTTACTATTATCTTTGGGAGTGTGTTTCTTATTTCTAAAATGTAGCGGTATTTTTTTATTGTCAATATACATTGACTTATTTCTATAGATACCCACTACATCTCTTAGTATTTCATTTTGTCTTAATTTTTCTTTATGTAGTGCTTTAGTGTCTAAATAGTATTGCTCTAAATCTGCATAACCTTTTGACTTTATTTTATAGGCACTTGTAATCTCTTTGAGTCCAAAGTACGACTTTATACTCTCAACTTGTAAGTCATACCTCTCTCCCTCTTTTAAGTCCCTAGCACATCCATACAGAAAAATACCACGCCCATCTTTTTCTTGTTTAACAACTGCACTGTTACCTCTTTTAAATACCACAACCACATCATTAAGCTTTATTTGATTGTCCAATTTGTCTACACTATAAAGATACTCAATAGAGTTGGTGACTATCTTTTTCTTCTTTGTATATACTTCCTTTTCATAAGGCTTAGCATCAAAATAGGCAAAAACTGGTAAATGGTCTGAATAGCCTTTGGCTCTGTGTTTGCCTTTTTTGTATTGCCACCTGTTAATGTATCCTCTTTTGGTAAAAAGATAACCTGCCTTAAAAACCTTAAAAGAGTTATTTACGTAGTCAATGCCTCTTCCATCAAACATTTTTTGTGGTAGTACTATCTGGTCTAAACTTGACTTTTTACCATAAAACTTATGAGACCATCTATCTTCCACTGCCAACTCTTTCCATAGAGTATAGTGTGACCCTCTTTGGGCATGAAGCACCTCATACTCTTCTACACGTGTCTGAAGTACATCAGAAAATGCACTTTTACCTTGTGTATCATTGTTTTTATCTTCTAAAGTTAGGTAGGCATTATGGTCAGAGTTAAAGTCACCTAAGATGATGTACTCTTTGCTTGGAGCCAGTCTAGCAATGCGTGCTTGTAGTGCGTTAGCATAAGCTATACGCTTACTCTCATACCCTTTATATGCCTTAGACTTCCAATGGTTTACAAAGATGGTAAGTGGCTCTCCCCCCACTTCTACATCTACTTCAAGTATATTTCTTACACGGGGTGCAAGAGATACTTCTATGTCTCTGCTATCCACAATACGATGCTTAGAAAGTAATGCCACCTGTATGGAAGCACCTTTTTTAGAAGTTATAGCACTATAGTCATACGCACACCCTACTTTTTCTAGTCTTTCAATAAGTCTTTGAAAAATACCCTTATTCTCAATTTCTTGCAAGCCCAAAATATCTGCATCCAAGTCACAAATGACCTCTGCTACATGATTTAACTTTATATCAACCATACGACTATTCCAGTTGTGTTTACCTGGTATATACTCTTCGTATTCTGTCCCCTGAAAAGAAGCATCAAAAAGATTTTCTACATTATAGGTAGCTATTTTTATAGGTGATGCACATAAAAAGTAAGGCATAAAAAGAAGTAGTAAATATCGCAAAAAGTGTCCTATAGATTAATATAGACATATTTTATCAAAGTTTGAAAGAAAAAGAGAAAAATATATCATATTGAGCTTAAACCCAGTTTTCCCAAATAACGAAATATATTACAGGTCAGGCATTGAATGTTAACCTTTAATTATTTGAGTACAAATGTAACATATTTTAAAAGTGTATTTTCAACGCCT
>JAYEFI010000146.1:0-1671 GCA_034658615.1 Campylobacterota bacterium | reverse complement strand
ATATCATATTGAGCTTAAACCCAGTTTTCCCAAATAACGAAATATATTACAGGTCAGGCATTGAATGTTAACCTTTAATTATTTGAGTACAAATGTAACATATTTTAAAAGTGTATTTTCAACGCCTGACCTGTATTTAGACTCATGGCATATGTAGTTGTAGGCACAATTACACAAGACATAGTAAAAAGTAAAAACCCTACTAAAATCACTCTAAACATATTTATCTCCTAATACAAAAATCCAAATAACCATAAAGGTATTTTATTACCATATCCTATTTCTATATCGTCTGCTACTACAAAAGAGTGTTTTACATCTTTTATCTGCTTGTAGCTTTTATTTTTGCCACCTATCTCCACAACATACTGACCATCTACTACAAAGTCACCTTTACTTGCTACCTCTATGCTCTCTTCTCCTAACATAGACATAAAAAACACTTCTCTAAGAGTACCCATCTCTACACTATCACAATAGGCATGATGTAAGTTAGTATTGGCAAGGTAGAGTTTTTGTGGTTTGACAAAGATGCTGTCTCCTCTGCTTTTGGCTCTAGTCAAACTCAAAATGCGTCCTCTATGTAGATACTCCATATATCGGTAAAGTGTCTGGTAGTCCCTTATGCCCATTTTCTCTGCTAGGGCTTTGATGTTTATCTTGAAAGGGGGAGACTCACACACCAAACGAACCAACTTCTTAAGAGAAAGTATCTTCTCATACTCTATAGGAAAGATAGAAGGTATATCTACCTCTATCACCGTGTTTATTGTCCTCTTCAAGCGAAGTGGATACCCCTTGGTATCTTCAAAATAAAAAGGGTAATACCCAAAGCTCAAATACTCCTTCCAAAAAGCATAAGGCTTGATACTTTCTAATAAACTCCGTGCTATGGCTGCATGGTTGGTAAAAATCTCCTCTTTACTGTAACTAGGAAGTGTGATGCCCTCTTTTATCTCTATGAACTCACGAAATGACAAACCGTTCATACTGTAAAGCATAACCCTTCTACTCAGGTCACCTTTGGCATGGTCTAACTGTAGTGCTGAAGAACCAGAAAATAGCACCTTAAGTGACAACATATCGTAGATTTTTTTCAATTCTTTTTCAAACTGTTTATATTTGTGTATCTCATCTATAATGAGCAGTTCTCCACCCTCTTTAGAAAAAGCATACGCCACATCAAAGAGTGAGTCTATGTCTAAATCATCTGCAGAAAAATAGAGTTTTTTTTCAAAAGGAAGAGAGCTGTCTCGTAAATGTTGCAATAAAAATGTAGTCTTGCCCACACCCCTAGCACCCAAGATGCCTATGAGTTTCACAGAAAAATCCACCTCTTTGTGCATATATCGTCTATACACCGTATCAAAAAGCATCAAATAGTTCTCTTGATACTCTCGTAACGTCTCTAAAGTGTTCATATTTTACCTTTTTATGGTTATATCCATAAATATTGTATCATAATTTATGTCCATGACCATAACTAATCTCACAGAATTATTTCTACTTCCTTTATTTGAGTACAAATATAACATATTTTAAAAGTGTATTTTCAACGCCTGAACATTCCTCCTGAAAGTTTGATTAAAAAACCACTATTTTTCCTTTATTTCGTAAATTCTATCTCCTTGTATCATTCCCCAGATAACTCTGACTAAATTTCTACCTAAG
>JAYEFI010000145.1:4166-26510 GCA_034658615.1 Campylobacterota bacterium | reverse complement strand
TTAGAAGTAAGTTAATTCTTTTGAGTATTTTTTTATCATGTTGCATCCAATACTGATAATCTTCCCACCCTCTATCGGCAAAGCCAAGTATCATACATCTATCTCTTTGGTAGCAAAGTTTGCATTTTCTATCTGTTCTACAGCTTCATCTAGTCTTTCTCTGTTTGTCTTAGATGACATCAAATAAAGTGTCTCTTTCATAGAAGCATACTCATCATAAGAGATGAGTACAGCCGTTTTATTATCTTTAGTGCTTATCATAAATTCATCAAAATCATCACATACTTTATTAATAAGTCCTCTTAAGTTATTTCTAGCATTTGAATAAACGATAGCTTGCATAGTGTACTCCTTGTAATAGACTTCATTGTAGCATACTTGACAATATCTTGTCAAGTATGCTACATATACTCCCCTCTTCCACACATCAAGGTAAACTCACACCATTTACATTTTTGTAAATCTTCACATTTCTCAGCCACAAAGTTCTTAGTCTGTTTGAGTTCTACTACCACTTCTTCTAAACGTTCATTTTTCTCTTCAAGTGCGGTTATCTCTTCTATTTCTCCATTGTCAAAAAGTTTGATAAAAGCCAAATTGACATTTTGATACTTGGGTGTAAGCAGATGATGATAGATGCTCATTTGTAAGTCGTTGAGATTCTCAAGGTTCTTTGTCTTTTGTGCTTCTTTGGTAGAGCCACTTTTGTAGTCTAGCACTAAAGTGTGTGTCTCATTTTGGTCTATACGGTCTATACGTCCCTTAAACTGTAAACCGCCTATGGTACCTTGAAACTCTTTTTCACGTTCTACTACTTTCCAGTCTGCTTTAAAGTGTGTTATTTGTGTTTCTACAAAACCTTTTAGCTTCTCTTTCCATAGGAGTTTTTGGTAGTTCGTTTTTGCATCTTCAAAAGGGAGTAACTTGTCAAGTAAAATGTCTATCTGTTTTTGCATCTGTGCTTCATTTAAATAACTGTCATCCTCTCTATATAGATAGTCCAAAAGAGAATGTAAAAATGCACCTTCATTAAGCTCTTCTTCTTGCTTTGCTTGTATTTTTTTTATGTAACGGTAGTAGTACTTACGCTTACACTCTAAAAAGGTCTTTAAACGTGAAGCAGACCATGTTATGGTGCTGGCATCAAAGTGTTTTACATTGGGAGATGTCTCACTTTTCAGTTGTGAGTCCTGTGCATACAAAAGGTCAAACTGTGCTTGTGTTTGTTCAGCATTGTCTAGTCCTAACTCATAAAGGAACTTTGAGGGTAGTTTATTGTCAGCACTGCTAAATACAATAGTACTGGCAGACGATTGCTCTAGTAGCCTTTTATAGTATTGCTTTTGTAGGGCTTCTCTGTCATGTTTTGTTGGTAGCTTTGCAAAGCTTCGTACTTGTGAATTTAAAAACTGATCTTTACTTGAAGTTGCGGGGACTACTCCTTCATTGAAGTCTACAACAACCACACCTTCAAAGCTGACACCTCTTGTTTCAAGCACACCCATGACTGTCACCAAACCACCTCTGACATCATCTAAAGTTACTTTAGAGAGTACTTTTAACCATAAAAAAAGCCACTCTTTTTGATGCATTGTCTCTAACTCAAATACTTTTATAAAATGTAAATATTTTTCATACACACGGTCATTGAACTTTTCTTTTTTCTCACCCTCAATCAATGGGCTATCGTGTAAATGCATACTATCTAAAAGGAAGAAAAAGTCTACAACACTTATGAGTGTATGTAACGACTTGTCTGCTATCTCTTCAAGGTTAAACCCATACCGTTCGAGTAGTGTCTTACTCTCATCATCATGTTTTGTCCAATGCCTATAAAGTGCTTCTAACGATTTATAAACACGTCCATTACTATAGTCATATCCCATTGCAAAATTTAGATTATTGTGTACATCAAAAAGTGTGAAATGCTCTTTAAAACTTTCATCAGGCAATACTAGCACAATGTTTTCAGCAGATATTCCAGAACGAACCATCTCATTTATGGCTTTAAAGACTACAGCTATCTGCTCTTCTCGCTCTTCAACAGCATAAATTTTAGTCTCTATTTTTACATTATTATCTATTGAGCTTAGTACTTTTTTATTTGTCAGACTAAAATGCACATGAGCGTTATTGGGCAATATTACTTCCAGCATTTCAAAACGTTCTTGCATCTTCACATTAAATTTAGAGGTGCTATAGTGTATGCTCAAAGGTACCAACCTTGCAATCTCCTCTAAAAGCTTTAATTCAAAATAACTTAAATACCCTTCAAGATGCACCTCAATACTATCGTATCCCGTCAAAAACCCTTCGTTTACCCTGTATATAGAAGGCACAAATACTTTGTCAGTAAAGCCACCCTCCTCTAGTAATTTTTTATAATTTTGCAAAAGATGTTCGAGTATTTCAATATGTTGTCCAAACTCTGCGTAAGCATCTGCTTCAAGCAATGTATCGAAGTCTATAAACTCAGCAGACAACTCCTCAAAAAACTTAAAAAAAGCATCACTTCTACTAAAAAACCGTACCAATGACATATCTAGTTTTAAATCCTTAAACGCACTAAACGATGCTGCTTTTCTAAGCAAAAGTATACGTTGCATACTATCAATTTGTGTCACATTATCAAGCAATATAGTACGTTGTTCAAACTCGTCCATACGCATGAGCGTAGGGTGAAGTCCGTCTTGTACTTTATAGGCTTGACTTACAGTTCTTAAGGCTCGTGAGGTTGGGTAGATGTGCAGTTCATTCATGCCTTAGAGTATATCACAATTGACCTATATCATTTTTGTTAAATCAGCTTTTAGTTATAATCTTTTCTACAATCACTCAAGGATAATCATGCAACATCTTGACAACTCAACACTCATACAAAAGTATAATATCCCCGGTCCCAGATATACCTCTTACCCTACTGTTCCATTTTGGGATAATGACACCATGAAGTTGGGAAGTTGGGAGGAGAGCGTAAAAAAGTCTTTTTCACAAAGCAATACATCAGAAGGTATTAGCCTCTACATACACATGCCTTATTGTGAAAGTCTTTGTACATTTTGTGCCTGTCATAAACACATTACCAAACAGCATTCTGTTGAAGATGCCTACATTGATGCTGTTTTAAATGAGTGGAAGCTTTATGTCAATTTATTAGATGAAGAACCATCTGTTGCTGAGATACATCTAGGTGGAGGAACCCCTACTTTTTTCTCTTCAGAAAATTTAAATCGTATGATAGAAGGTATTTTCAAACATGCCAAAAGACATGAAACATTTGATTTTTCTTTTGAAGCACACCCAAATGAAACAACCAAAGAGCAGATGCAGACACTATTTAATCTAGGTTTTGAGCGTACATCATTTGGCATACAAGACTATAATCCAACAGTACAAAAAGCCATCAATCGTATACAAACCTATGAAACAGTACAGAATATTAATGCAATTAGTAGAGATATTGGCTATGAATCTATATCTCACGATATTATCTTTGGGCTACCTCACCAAACCAAAGAGAGCATTAAGGACACCATCAAAAAAACTGTAGCACTCAGACCAGATAGAATTGCTTACTACTCTTATGCTCATGTACCTTGGATAAAAGGTGTAGGACAAAGAGGTTTTGATGAAAATGATTTACCACAAGATGCCTATAAACGAGAACTCTATGAGCTAGGTAAAAAACTCTTTTTTGAGGCAGGATATGAAGAGATAGGCATGGATCACTTCTCTTTGCCTACAGACAAACTAAGCATAGCAATGAAAGAAAAAAAACTACATAGAAACTTTATGGGGTACACCGCAGGTAAAACAAAACTGATGATAGGGCTAGGTATGTCATCTATCTCAGACTCATGGTATGCTTTTGCACAAAATGAAAAACGTGTAGAAGATTATATTAATAGAGTTAATGCAGGAAAACTTCCTGTCTTTAGAGGACATATTTTAAGCAATGAAGACCTGATAGTAAGACAACATATACTCAATCTCATGTGTAACCTTAGTACCTCGTGGGAAGATGATAGTATGAAACTTTCCAGTATACCAGAAATATTGGAACGCTTAGAAGAGATGCATACTGATAATCTTATAGAAATATATGACCATAGTCTTGTAGTCAAAGAGTCTTCACGTATGTTTGTCAGAAATGTATGTATGGCATTTGACTTAAGACTGGCACAAAACCAGCCTGAAGGTAAGATATTCTCTATGACAATATAGAGAAACTTTATGGCTTTAAATAAGCCCCAATTTCAGAATATCCTATCTTTGTATCGTCAATAGTCACACGTAGTTGTAAGGTGTATCTTCCTGCTTTTATGATGTCTAAAGCTTTCGTTACATACTTTCCACCTACAGACTTTACATCTTCTTCTACAACATCATCACGTCTACTGTGTGGTCTTGTAAGTAAAAATGTTACATTTGCATCTTCAACAGCTATGCCATCTTTTTTTGTTACTGCATAAGAGAATGTATTCATTCCTTTGCTAAGTTTTATAGGGTTTAGTTGAAGACGACGAGAATGAATATTATCTGTCACCACCATCTCTTCAACATCTTGTAGTTCTATAGTATACTCGTTGTCAAATGCAGCTTTCAACTCTAAAATTTCATTAATATGTATATCTGCCTGCTGATATTTCAACATATAAGAGTTAGACTCTTGCACTGGCATCGATGAAGCAGACTTTACTGTCCAGTAACTCAATGTAAATGCCAAAAGCAAAAAGCCTACTATCATGTGTGGCCAATAGGTTGTTTCTTTACTGTTTGCCATTTTTTATCCTTATCCATAGTGGTCTAAATACAAATATCCATAAAAGTATAAGTGTACCAGTATAAACAAGTACTCTCAAAATGTTAACCATTGTTCCCATTTCATCAGGAATAGTGTTTTCTAACTTTATACCTTTGGTACGTGCTATATTGTCTGCCAATACAGAATATGCTTGTAACACACCTATATTAAATTTATCTTCATCTGTATTAGAATCTTTCATAGCAATAATATCAATACCTGCATCTCTTACTTCATTGTAATCATACAACTCTCTTACCATATCGGAAGAAGGTATAATCCCTACCCTGCCACGTGCATCAGTATTTTTAGTAATGGTTGCATAGGGTGCGAAGATATATAATACAAATGGTCTTGCTAGCTTTTTCTCATACTTCTTACTATACTCAACGAGATTAAATTTCTCAGGAAAATGTTCATTTGTGGCTATAACATACGCGTTAATAGCTGTCTTTTCATGAAGTTCAGTACCCATAGTATTTATGTGTTCTACTACTTCTATTTTTAAAAGGTCATTTTTAAGGAGTTGTGTTGCGTTAAGTAGTTGAGGAGGTAGATATAAAGCAAGTATGGCAAAAACCCCTTTAAAGAGGTTTGCCCTTAACTTTGCCTTATTCATATTTATCCTACATATAGTAAGTATTCATTACCATTAAAAGATAAAAAAAGTGCTGCAGCAGCAGCAAAAGCCATACATGCTATAAGAATTTTATCCATATATTTTATCATTAGTTATCCTTTTTTTGAAATGCAAAATTTTTATTGTCAACTGATTTCATTTTAAGATTATTCACATCTCTAATGGGAGCTGGGTCATAAGGCATTTTTGCTGCTTTTTGTTGCACTATTACTGCTTGAGACATAAGTACAGCCCAAATAAAGAGAAGTCCAACAATTGAAATTAATATCCCAAATACACCATGAAAACCAAACACACTTCTTTTAGTATTTTCTGCCATTTTTCACTCCTTAGTTTGACAATGACTGAATATATGCAGTCAATGCCTTTTCTTGTACTGGGGTAATTAGTGTATCAAATGCTGGCATTTTACCAAGAATCCCTTTTTTACCATGTTTCAATGTCTGTTTCACAAGAGCTTCGTCGTATCCTGCAAGGTTTGGTGACATACCACCATTACCTTTGCTGTCCATACCATGACATGATGTACATGCACCATACGATGCAGGTGCTTCACCTTTTAGCCCACCAGCTATATACTCGGCAATCTCTTCAGCTGCTGCACCAGATGCCATACCTGCTGGCATTGCACCCATAGGGTACTTAAGTTGGTTAGAACCGTTTTTAATTACATCCAAGACTTGTTCTTTACTCATTCTGCTTCCAAAGTCATGTGCTCTTCCAGAGAGTCCATCACCTGTTGCACCATGACATTGAGAACACTGTACCAAATAGATAGACTCACCCATCTCTTTAAGTGTATCAGCATTTGCATTTTTATGTGTCTCTTCAAACTTTTTATTATAGGCAAGAACTTCTTCATTATACTCACCTATCTGGCTGTATGCGTTAATAGGATATCCGAAAAATCCATACCACATTGACCATAGAAATACTGCTAAAAATGAATATGCCCATCCAGATGGGAGTTCATTTTTGTATTCACCAATACCGTCCCAGTTTTCATCTGCTAACTCACCACTTGCAGTATCTGTTTTCATTTGATTGATATATTTTGTAGTAACCCCAGCAGTAATTGCCGCAATTGCTAAAGCACCTGCCATTGTAATGGCATTTATCGAATCACCTGTAATATCAATGTCTAAGCTCATTACCACGTAAACCGTAGCTATCATTAGTACTGCTGCAAATACCAATGATTTTATCATTAATCCATTCATTATTTTTCCTCCTTCTTATTGTTTCTTTCTCCCGCAGGTTTGTCTTCTACAGGGGTACTGTCTATCTCGTCATCGAGTGCAATACGCCCATACTTTTCATAGTCCCGCTCACCTTTTTTTTCTGATCTATACAGATGTATAATATAACCGTACAACATAATGACCAAAAAAACTGTCATGAAGAAACTTGCATAACCTTGCAAATTTCTAATATCCATATCCATACTAAACTGCCTACTTCAGACTATTCATATATGCAATAAGTGCAACAACTTCTGGTACTTTACCTTCAGCTATTGCAGCTTTGACACGCTCATCTTTCATATCTGCAGCTATAAGTTTAGCTTCTGCAAGTACGGTTGGTCTATGTGCATCCCATGCAGCTTGACCTCTTTTTATACCAGGACCATAAGGTGTATGAAATACATTTTTTACAGTTACAGCTTCAGCAAATGCTGTCTCTATATCTGCCTCATTTTCAAACTGATGGTCATATGCTGGCATAATAGAACCAGGTACAATTTGTGATGGGTTAAGCATATGTGCCTCATGCCAATCTGTCGTACGGTAATTACCTATACGGTGAAGGTCTGGACCTGTTCTTTTTGAACCCCATAAAAATGGTCTGTCATATGCGTATTCACCAGAGAGTGAATAGTCACCATAACGATCAGTCTCAGATTTAAATGGACGAATCATTTGTGAGTGACATGCCATACAGTTGTCTTTCATGTAAACATTTTTACCTGCAAGTTCAAGTACTGTACGTGGCTTCATATCTACTAGGGGTTTACCTGATTGTGCAAAGTTTGGTACGATTTCTATAAGTCCTGCAAATGAGATAACTATCGATATCGCAGCCGCAAAAAAGAATGGATTTTTTTCTAACCAATGAAACATAATATACTCCCTTAAGCCATAGGCGTTCTAAACTGTGGCTCTTCTGATAGTTCTCTACCAGAAGTCCAAGTTTTATAAATATTGTAAGCAAACATCATGAAACCAACAAGGTACATCACGCCTGAAAGTGCTCTAATTGTGTAATAAGGATGCAGTACTGTCACTGTATCTATAAATGAATACATTAAGTTACCATATTCGTCTACAGCTCTCCACATCATACCTTGTGTAATACCTGCTATCCACATAGATGTAAAGTACAATACAACTGCTGTTGTCTGAAGCCAAAATTGTGCTTCCATAAGTTTTTTAGAGTAAATTTCTCTTTTAAACATACGTGGAGCCATATGAAATATAGCTGCCATTACCATAAATACAACCCAACCAAGTACACCATCATGTACATGTCCAGGAATCCAGTCTGTAAAGTGTGCAATTGCATTGACCGATCTTATCGCTTGAATTGGTCCTTCAATGGTTGATAACATATAGAATGTTGATGCAAGTACCATGAACTTAATAAGTGGGTTTTCAGTCAATTGATTCCACTCACCTTTCATGGTAAGGAGCATGTTAATCGCTGAACCCCATGAAGGTAAAATAAGTACTACTGAGAATGCTGAACCCATTGTCTGCATCCAGTCTGGAACTGTTGACCATAAAAGGTGGTGTGAACCAGCCCAAAGATAAACAAACATAAGTCCCCAGAAAGAAAGAAGTGACAATTTATAAGAATAAATAGCCTGTCCTGACTCTTTTGGGAGGAAATAATAAATCATACCAACAATTGGCACTGTAAATCCAAATGCAACTGCATTATGTCCGTACCACCACTGAACAAGTGCATCATTTGTACCAGAATACATTGAGACCGAGTGCAAAGGATTACCTAACCCACCAGATGTAAAGTATGTAGGTATTGCCATATTGTTAAAGATATAAAGCATAGCAATTCCTAAGAAACATGCTAAGTAGTACCATACAGAAATATAGAGTGCTTTTTCGCGTCTAATGCCTATAAGTCCCATCATATTTACACCCCAAAGTACCCAGATAAGTACAACGACAATATCAAATGGCCACTCATACTGAGCATACTCTTTTGATGACGAATATCCTAATAGCAGTGATATAGTCGCTGCAAGAGCACCTACAAAATAGAGCCAAAACTGTATATTTCCAAGTACCATTAAAAACTTTGACTCAGCCATAGATACTTTAAGTACTCTTTGTCCTAGGTAGAACCAAGTTGCAAAAATAGCACTTACTGTGAATCCAAATACAACTGTATTTGTGTGAACTGGTCTAAGTCTGGAAAATGTACCATACTCACCCAGTAGGTAATTTAATTCAGGAAATGCCATTTGAGCCGCGATTAGCGTACCAACTACCATACCTAAAATTCCAAACAAAATAGTTAAAAAAGTAAACTTTTTTGCCAATGAATAATCATATTCTAATGCTGCATTTGCTTGCATGCAAACCCCCTTACGGTTAAATTCTATGTTGTAAAACAACAACATTCAATAATTATTATAAGATTATTTGATTTTCCAGAGCTTAATCCATATCAATACACGTAAAATTTAGCTAAGTTAAATAGGATATGAGAGTTTTTTTCTTATTTTGACGTATAATATATTTCAATTATACATCAAAATAGCTGAGAGAAGTCGCAGTGTTTTTATCTTAATTATTGAAGAATTGTGCTCATTTAAACCAAGATTTAAATGTTGCCCATATACCAGTTTCTATTCCTTTATCTTCATTGTCTAGTTCAGAATATCTGTCACATCCAGCTTTTAATCCACTGTCACATCCTTTTTTGTAAAATGCTTTTTCTTTTTCTCTATTTTTTTCTACACCAAACCCACCTCTGTAAATAATGGCAACAGCATAACAAGCATCACCACTGTGTAAATCACACGCTTTTTCATAGTATATTCTAGACTTCACATCATCTGCTCTTACTTCATGCCCATCTCGGTACATAGTACCAAGAGCTTCACATGCATCTATAACGCCTCGTTCACATGATTCTTCTAAATAAGGCTTCGCCACCCTATAGTTTTTATCATTATAATACCGTTCACCCATAATATCACATGCCAAGCCATAGCCTAAAATACAAGATTTACGTATAAAACTCATGCCCTCTTCTCTTATATCTTGTACTTTAGCATTTTTACCACTTACCAAAGGTAAACCATATTTATAACATGCAGTTGCATTGTTCTCTATACAGGCAGTTTTATATACATCAGCATTATTACCCTCAAGCAATACCACTAAACTTGTTAATGTTATAATATATTTAAGCATTTTTATCTCTTTTTTCTTTATCTTTTTTCATGGCCTGATACATCACACTATTTTCAGATTCCATTGTTTTAAATGCATTATTGAGTCTATTGGTCAATACTTCATCTTCTACATTATCTTCTAATGACTTTTCATAATGATATTTAAAGTCTTTATACGGTGTTGCACCTGATGTGATTATGATCTTTAACTCTACATCTGGGAAATATTTTTTCCACTCCTTAGAAGCTAGGTTTAGTACTTTTTTATTGTTAAAAAATGATATAGCCACTACAATTTGCATCGCCACGACAAGTAAAATAATATAAAATACAATAGCCTGTGCAATACCTAATTCTTTGAATGAAATAGGATTAAATACTGCTGCATACATTAAAAATGGCAATGCAAAAAAAGATAGTTTAATCCATATATTATTTATGCCACCAAATATAGCATTTTGATAAATAAGTCTTTTCTTTATTTTCTTTTCTTTTATACTATAAATACTTTCAAGTATCTCTCTAATTGCATAGGTACTTTTATTCATTATTTTCCTTTTTTACATCTTGAGAAGAAGTAAAGTTATTTTTTGATTGGAGGTTAATAGCAGTGTAACTGCTATTAAATATGATGTTTGATATATTCATCAATACTAAGTAGTATGATAATACCTAAAAATGCTGCATTTATTTTCCAAAAAATCGAACGTGCATCTATGAGTACAAACTCTTTTTTAAGTAATTTAATAGAAACAATAAATGCCCATAACCCTATGACTATAGATAAGACAATCACAATATCTGTATATACATTAAATGTATATACCATAAATATGCCCGCTTGTATCGTAAGGACTAACCATACAAAAGTAAGTCTTTGAAGCGTACCTTCTCCAAAAAGACGCATAGCAGTTGGATAACCACCATCTTTGTAATCACCGTGAAAAAGCATTACAAGTAGCCAAAAGTGTGGCACTTGCCAGATAAAGTAATACACTGCTATGGCTATAAATTCTATCTCAAATAGTGTATGACCTGCAACTAACCAACCTATAGCCGGAGGGATAACACCCAGAATAGCTCCAGGAACTACAGCAAGTGCAGAACGTTTTTTAAGTGGTGTATACATAATGTTATACCATAAAAATGCAAAAGCAAAAAAATTAATACCAGTAAGCCCTAAAAGTGAATAAATCAATGTGAAAGAAAGTAGTATTAATATCACAGAGATAATCACACCCGTTCGTGGTTTCATACGCCCTGCTGCTATAGGACGATTTTTAGTTCTTTCCATCTTGGAATCTTCTCTATACTCTTGAACTTGATTAAGTGTGGAAACTCCCATCGCCACCAAAAGAACAGAGAAGGTTGCAAGGAACATATCTAAACCAATCTCTCCCTTTGCCATAATATAGGCAAAGAGTGCAGATAATGAAACTGCAAAGGAGAGAATAAATTTAGTAACTACAAAAAAGTCTTTTATCATTATTTACCTGTTTCCATGTATTTAATGAGTGTTTTCATCTCTTCTGCTGGTAAATTAAACGCTGGCATAATACCTGGATAGAATCCTTCAGGGACATCTTTATCTGGGTTAGTCAATGCATCTGAAAGATACTTAGAATCATATTTCGCTCCAATACCTTTAAGACTTGGTCCAACTAAAGTAGCATCTGAGTCAATTGAGTGACATGAAGCACAACCATTGCTAGCATAGAGTGATTTACCATCTTTAGCAAAGTTACCTTTAGGTGTGTCTTTGCCTGCACTATTAAACCATGCCTCATAATCAGCTTTTTCCATAACAACAATTTTTGAATACATGTAAGAGTGGTCTGTACCACAGTACTCTGCACACTCTACATCATATTCACCTACTTTAGTAGCATTGAACCACTGCTTAGTTGTACGTCCAGGAACAACATCTTCTTTCATACGGAATGCTGGAACATAATAAGAATGAATAACATCATTAAGTGGTGCTGTCATTTTCAAAATAATATTGGTATTTACAGGAACATAAAGTGCTGAGATGCCCATAGTATTGTTCTCTTTGTCATACACGCCACCTATTTTATGTACATGTCCCGATGCATTTGCTGGGTATTCATACTTCCATTTCCACTTAGAAGCCTCCACATTCACTACGATACTTTGAGACTCTGCAGGCATCGTTCGAAACATCTTCATGGTTGTGTTACCATAGTAAAAGAAAACCATAACAAGTGCTAGAGGAATACCTGTCCATAATACTTCTAAAAGTGTATGGTGCGTAAGTGTACCAACATCCTCATTTTTAACTTTATCTGCACGGTATTTCCATGCAAAATAAAACATTGGCCCAACCACTGATAAAAATAATCCTACCGATATCCAAATATGCAACCAAAATGCAAAATCTAAATCTGCATTAAACGTTGATGCACTTGAACTAAATCCTTCTAATTTATTACTCATAAATCAACCTTTTTAATGTGCAGCAGGAGCAGTAATATGACTCTCTGCTCCAAATTGGAAATTGGCAACATCTATACCAATAACTATAACAAAGAAAACCACTACAATTGACAGTGAAAACCACACCATCGCTGTTATTAATTTCTCACCTTTTAAGTGCATATAATACATTAAAATCAACCATGCTTTTACAACTGCAATAAGCATCTGAGCCAAAAATGTTGACTCTGTCATAAACATATGAGGTTGTACAAATGTTACTGCTGTAAGTAGTAACAAACCAATAAGTACTTTATAGTAACTTAGTCTTTCTTTTTTATAATTTACTGTATTAGTGTCCACCTGTAGCTCCTCCTGCTCCGATCATATAATAATAAGGAAATACGAATACCCAAATAAGGTGTACGATATCCCAATATAGTGCAATATTCCAATGTAATATATGGTGTTCTGGTGTTACTTTTCCAGCGTTAATTCTTTTAAGTAACCATAACATAATTCCAATACCAATGATAATGTGGAACCCATGAAGTCCAGTCATTGAAAAGTAAAGACCAAAGAAAAGTTTTTGACCAAATGCCAAATCTGATTCTGGTAAAAGCTTGTCATGCATCAAGAAGATACCATGGTTATACTCAGCAGTCCATTCAAAACCTTTTATGACTAAAAAAGCAACTGCCAAAATAATAGTTGCCCAAATCATAAGTTTAGCACCTTTGACATCACCAGCTCTCATTTTAAGTAAACCAAGCCCCATAGTGAGTGCTGAAACAAGTAAGATAACTGTATTTGTGCCACCAAGTAGTCTATTTAAAGATGCTGAAGCATCTAAAAAGTCTTGTGGATGTAAAGTATTATAGTATGCAAGGGCTAAAAACATTGCTCCAAACATCATAACTTCAGTGAGCATAAACAGCCAAAAACCTAGTTTTCCGCCGTAAAAATCACCTTGCCATCCTTGAACCTCATGCTGATTCCCATCGCGGTCTGTCGCGATTTCTGGTACATATTCGTGTGACATTAGTCTATCCTTTGCATAGTTTCATAATTAAACTTAACCACTGGTTCACCATGATGATATTCATATGGATCAAAGTCAACATAAGGGACTTTTGAGTGGTTTTCTAATGGTGGTGGTGATGATGGCATATGCCATTCAAGCGTTGTTGCATGCCAAGGGTTTGTACCAGATGGCTCACCCTTTGTCCAACCTTTAAAAAATACCCAGAACATATAAATAAGACCAGCAATAAAGACAACTGCTCCTACAAATGATACTTGGTGATAAATTTCGAACTCTGGCAAGTAGTCAAAATAACGTCTTGGCATACCATAAAAACCAGCAATGAACATTGGGAACCATAAAAGGTTAAACCCTACAAACTGTAAATAGAAAGCAATTTTTGCTTTTCTTTCATTATACATTTTACCTGTTATTAACGGGAACCAGTAGTGCATACCTGCAAACATCAAGAATACAACACCACCAAGAATAGCGTAGTGAAAATGTGCAACTGTATAGTAAGTATCTTGTAGGTGAATATCTAGTCCAATCATTGTAATAGTCACACCGGTTAAACCACCAATAGCAAAGGTAATAATGGTTCCAAGTGCCCAAATCATAGGTGTTGAAAGAACAATTTTACCTTGATACATTGTTGCTACCCAGTCATAGAATTTTACACCTGTAGGGATGGCAACAAAGAATGTAAGAAATGAAAATACTGTCTTAGCAGTATCTGACATACCTGAAGTATAAAGGTGGTGACCCCATACTAAATAACCAATACCTGCTATTGACGCTGAAGAAAGTGCAATTGTTCTATATCCAAATACTTCTTTTCTTGAAAAAGTAGGAATAATCTCAGACATAATACCAAATGCTGGTAGAATCATAAGATAAACTGCTGGGTGAGAGTATATCCAGAATAGATGTTGGAATAGTACAGGATCTCCACCTTTAGCAGGATCAAAAATACCAATACCAAAATACTTTTCTAAAATAGCCAGTATAAGCGTAATACCAACAACTGGTGTAGCAAGAAGCTGAATCCATGCAGTTGCGTAAATACCCCATACAAATAATGGCATTTTAAAGAATGTCATACCTGGTGCTCTTAATCTGTGAATAGTAACTAAAAAGTTAAGACCTGTAAGAATTGAAGCCATACCCAGTACAAATGCTGCAACCAATGCCATAATCACATTTGTATCTGTGTTCATTGAGTATGGAGCATAAAATGTCCAACCTGTATCTGCTACACCTTCACCTATAAATAGTGAAGCAAGTGCAATGATACATCCTGCAATATAAAGCCAAAATGTAAACCAGTTAAGTCTTGGGAAAGATACATCTTTTGCCCCAATCATCAATGGCATAACGATATTTCCAAATATTGCAGGAATCCCTGGAATAATAAAAAGGAAAATCATAATAACCCCATGAAGTGTAAATGCTTGGTTAAATGTATCTCCATCCATATATTGACCGCCTGGTGCAAATAACTCTAAACGCATTATAAATGCTGTAGCAACTGCTACGAAAAAGAATGTAAACATCACAGCTGCATACATAAGACCAATTCTTTTATGGTCAACTGTAAGCATCCACTGCATGAATGTACTTTTTGGGTGCCCTATGGCACAGTGTGTTTCGTCGAAATAATTTTTACTCATCTAAGTCTCTCCTTTGATTTTGATGGTTCTCTTGATCTCTTCTTCCTGCTTTTACAAGCCAGATAAAAAAGATAATTGTTATAACTAAAATTACTGTTGCTACTACTTTTTCCCAAGCAAAAATATATGTTTTTCCTTTTGGATCATAAGAAAAGCAGTAAAGTAAAGTTTTAGCGATTGTTGGTCCAACCTTTCCATTTGCTGACTCTAAAATTGCCATTTTCACATCAAAAGGAAGTTGCTCAACGCCATTAAGATAACGTGTGATTTTTCCCTCAGGTGAAATGACAATAAGTGCTGCAGCATGTATCCAGTCAACCACTCCCGCTGCCGTTATTGTTTTCTTATACGTAAATCCAACCTTATCTGCAATTATTGCTGATGAGTTATTTTCACTCAATAAAAAGTGCCAAGCATCTTGTACATATGGTCTCGTGATTACCTTATGATACATATTTCTTTTAGCTTTAGCTAACGGTGGCGTTTCATCTTGTGCAAAACTAATTGTTAATGCTTTGTAGTCTGTATTTTCAGATAAATCCAATCTAGACAACATCTTTGCCATATCTGCCAGCTGAGGGCCACATATACCTCCACATCTGTAGTAGTTTAAAGAGATAATAGTTGGCTTTCCATCCATATACTCTTTAAGTGTTTTGCTTTTCCCCTCTTCATCGATAAATGTCAAGTCTAGAGGAACATATTCCCCTAACTTCTCATTTATACCAAGTGATTCTGCTTGCAGTACAGTTAAAAATAGCAATACTAGCATTACAAGTTTTTTCATATACCCTCCATTTTTTTCTATATTTACAAAATATACTTGATTATTTTAAACTAGTACGACTTAAATTATAATAAAACATATTCATTTAGTTTAAATTGTATTGATAATATTGAGTTTAGTTCATTAAAAAGTAACGCTTTAGATATATTATTATATTTAATAATATATCTAAATAATGTATAGTAATAATAAGGTATTAAAAGCTTATGCTTTTCCTTTTGCAGACTGTATAGAATGGATATATTGATAATTTACAGAGATTTTTTGCTCTGCTGGAAGTGTTGTAGCCAATCTTTCAACCATGCCTTCAAAATCATCAAAAAGGTAATTAGCCATGGAGCCTGGTATAGGGTTGATTTCATTTAAAAGTACCTCTCCATCAACAACAAAGAAGTCACAACGGATAATACTTCCTAAAAAAAGTGGGTCATAGATTTTTTTGAAACTCTCTTGAATATTTTTTTTGAGTGTATCATCAATATCAGCGGAAAGTACTTGTGAGTCTCGAGAGAAATCCATATATTTTTTTTCAAAATCTAAAAACTCTTCTTTTTGTGGCTCTTCTACAATGGAAAGTTCCCAGTCATTTGTAAAACATCCTGCTTGGTTAAACTCTTTCACACCTTCTATAAATGGTTCAACAATAACATCTGTGTCAAACTCGAAAGCAACATCTAACGCATAGTCCAATTCACTCGCATCTTTTACAATACTCACACCGATGCTCGAACCAAGACGCACAGGTTTGATAATCACAGGGTAGTCCATACTTACTTTTCTCTCATCTTTACTAGAAAGATATTCATAAGCAACGGTCTTGACACCTAAACTTTCTGCCAAAAATTTTGTATAGAGTTTATTGTAAGAGAGTGATGATGCTTCCATACGTGGAGAGATAAATGGAATGTTAAAAAATTCCATCATCGAAGATATTTTTCCATCTTCTCCATCACGACCGTGTATAAGGTTTAATGCCACATCAAAATCAAGAGATTTAGCACCAAATAGTCCATCTATAGAAAATCCACCTTGTTTTAGTGTGAGTTCCTTAGATTTCTTATACTCCCCTGAAGAGAAAAGTTTTGAGTTAATCTTCTCTGAGTCTATCAAGTAAAATTTTCTATCTTGGCTTACGAAGATATAGGTAATGGTAGATTTTTTAAGTACTTTTTTTAGAGTAATCGCAGAGACAATGCTAATTTCATGTTCAAAGCTAGAACCTCCAAAGAGTATTGCAATATTCATAAATATACCTTTCTAATTTTATAGCATCTGAGAAAACTGCTCAAACACATACGCTGATTCGTGTGGTCCGGGACTGGCTTCTGGATGGTGTTGTACAGAGATGATAGGTGCATCGTTGTACTTTACACCCTCAATAGTCTGGTCAAAAAGATTAATATGTGTGACAGTTGCCACATCTTTAATGCTTGTTGGTACATTATAATTATGGTTTTGAGCTGTTATTTCTACCACATTTGTCTCTTGGTTTTGTACAGGATGGTTACCACCATGTTGTCCAAACTGTAGTTTAAACGTGTCATGCCCATGAGAAATAGATAGCAACTGATGCCCAAGACAAATACCAAACATTGGTACTTTAGCAGCAATAAGCTTTTTTATTTTTTCTTGTTCCTCTTTTAAAATAAGCGGATCACCTGGTCCATTAGATAAAAATACACCCTCTATTTCTTTACGCTCAATTTGAGCAATAATCTCTTCTGCTTTCATAGAGTTAGGCACAACAGTAACTTCCATGCCCGCATGGGTAAGTTCATTGAGTATATTTCTCTTTATTCCAAAATCGAGTGCAACAATTTTCTTTGTTGTTTGAGGTTTGTCATAAGCAAACTTAGCCATGTTGTAGCGTGCTTCTTTATGTACATAAGATTTTTTTGTACTTACTTCTTCAATGTAGTTTATCTCTTCGATGCGTGGTGTAGACTCTAGTACTTTTTTAAGCTCATCAGCAGTATGTAGTTCAGTGGAAGCTACCATCATCATAGCACCTTCATCTCTCAGCATTTTCGTGATATATCTTGTGTCTACTGCAGTGATACCAAGTACACCATTCTTTTTAAGCAGTACAGCCAAAGTCTCTTCACATCTAAAGTTAGAAGGTCTGTCTTGATACGTACGAACAATGACACCTTTACAGTGTGCCCCTTTGCTTTCCATATCTTGTGCATTACACCCAACATTGCCAATCTCAGGCATAGTAAATGTAACAAATTGTCCTGCATACGATGGATCTGTTACTATCTCTTGGTATCCAGTAAGGGAGGTATTGAACACACATTCACCCACAGATGTACCCTCTGCTCCAAAACTTTTTGCTTCAAGCATCACTCCATTTTCAAAATACAAACTTATTTTTTTCATTTCATACCTTTATTCAATAAGCACTTTTCAAAGAAAAGTATACAAGAATTCTTAATTTTTAATTCTTCACTCTTCATTCTTAAAGCATTCCTCTTTTTGAAAGTTCCTCTTGATAAAATCTTTCATATAAAAGTTCATAATCTTGACTTCCAGGAATCACTTCTTTCTCCATACCTCTAATTTTTTCATACACAATATCATCTATTTCATCATAGGCATCGGCAAAGGCTTTAAACGCTTTAAAAATAACGTTCTTTACTTGATTTTCATTGACGGTATACTCTGCCAAATAATTTTCATAGAGTTCATCCAATATTAGGTGTGCTAAGTCATTATAGCGATCATCATAATTCATAATGACACCAGCTTCAGCTGCCATCTTCTTTTTAATCATAAAGAAAAGCTGTCTTTCATCAGCATGTTGGAATTCTATTTCATCATAATTTTCATCTAAAATCTTTTTCACTTTTTCATCAAGTGCATGCTCTTTTGCAAGATTTTCATCAATAATCTCTTTAGCAGCTTCAGCCACTGCCTCTCTACCTTTTGGCATGGTAATAAAAGGAGCATTTGCTAAATCAATACCTATTTTGGTTGCTACATATCCTGTTTGTTGTGGCTTTAGTCTCATCTTCTACTCCTCTTATCTTATTATTGTATCGGCACGTTCTGGACTAGTCGAAATAATTCCCATTTTTGTACCTATCATCTCTTCAAGTGCTTCTATGTATGATTTAGCCGTATCTGGTAAAGCATCAAATTCTCTTACACCTTCTGTTTTATCCCAACCAGGGAATGATTTATATATTGGTGTTGCATCTTCAAGCTCATAAGGTACATAATCTATTTGCTCACCATCAACCTCATAGGCCACACACACTTTAACTTCTTTAAAGCCATCAAGTACGTCTAGTTTCATTAACGATACTTGGTCTACACCATTGACACGTACAGCATGACGCATAGCTACTGCGTCAAACCAGCCACATCTTCTTGGACGTCCTGTTGTTGTACCAAACTCGTGTCCATTTTTACGAAGTAAATCACCCTCTGCACCAAAATCTTCAGATGGGAAAGGACCATTACCTACACGTGTACAGTACGCTTTAGCGATACCTGTCACCTTACCGATGTCTTTTGGGTTTATGCCTAGCCCCGTACATGCTCCAGCACTTACCGTGCTTGAAGATGTTACATAGGGGTATGTACCATGGTCGATGTCAAGCATTGTTCCTTGTGCACCTTCAAGAAGTATCTTCTTGTCTTCATCCATGATGTTCCACATCAACTGTGTCGTATCTACAATATGCTTTCCAAGAACATCTCTGTAGCCTTTAAGTTCAGCTAAAAGTTCTGGCTCTTTAGGAATTTCTAACTCCATTGCATCAAAAATAGCTTTATTTTGCTCAAAATAAGCCACTATTTTAGCAGTTAATTTTTCAGGATTCAGAAGTTCCCCAAGCCTATGCCCTACTCTGGCAATTTTGTCTCCATACGCAGGCCCAATTCCCTTACCCGTCGTACCAATGGCCTTATCACCCTTCATACGCTCTTTGGCTTGGTCTATAAGTGCATGATAGGGTAAAAGTACATGTGCTTTATCTGAAAGAAATAGTCTGCCTTCAAGGTTATCAAACTGTACCATCTCCTTAATAAAATCTTTAGGAGAGAGTACCACACCATTTCCTACAATATTTTTTGCTTTTGGGTTGAGCACACCTGAAGGTATAAGGTGAAGTGCATATTTTTTACCGTCTATGACAATGGTATGTCCTGCATTATGTCCACCGGCAAAACGACACACATAGTCATGAGATTGAGCCATATGGTCAACGATTTTTCCTTTACCCTCATCTCCCCACTGGAGACCTACAATTAAATCTGCTTTACTCATTTACCCAACCTTCTTCATTTTATATGCTACATTTATATCATTTGACGCTTCTTGAGCAAAGCTCAATAAACTACGCTGTCGCTGTGACAACTTCAGCAGTTGGCTCATGTGACTTGTCACATCAGTCTCGTACCTCATTATATTCTGCCCATCTTATAACTCACGCACTCATCTGTATAGAGGGCAAACCCTGCTGCTTCAATACCATCTATGCTGTAAATGCCACCCATTGCTAAAAGTGCATTACCCTCAAACATTCTAAACGTCAACGAATCATAGTATCTCATCTTCGCATAATAAAGAGGCGAGACAACCATGTTTTCATATTTTACATTTTGCGTAGCACGCTTTATTTTCTCAAGTTCTACTTTTATTTCGTCTGGAAATGCAGATAAGTCATTCAAATCATCTACACTATAAATACGTACTAATTTCTCTATCCACGGTAAATCAATAGCCATAATTTTCTCAATATGCATAGACTTTAACACCTCAAGTGATACCCCATACTTTTCATTTAATATATGAGGGATAGCAATATTTGATATCTGCATCACGGGCTTTGCATTCATTTCAGATAAAAGCATGGTAGTGGTCTTCACTACCTCTTCAAAAGCTCCATCTATAATCTCAGCACCTATCTGATACTGCTCATGTGTAGGAAAAGTAACCGTAGGCTGTATATAAAACCATTTTTTAGACTCGCTACTTCTCCCAAGTCTTTTTGTTACTATACGCACTACATCTATGGTAGAGTCTGCACGTAATGTAACTTCATGGTTCTCTTCATCATTTAAACGAACCAATGACTTAGAAGAATCAAAGCACTCTCTTTGGTGATATGAAAATAGTGGTGTGACTATCTCTTCAAAGCCAAGATTGTCTAAAAGTTCCGCAGAGACAAACTCTATCTCTCTTTTTACTTTGGCTGACTCACCAAAGTAAAGTTTTGACCCCGAAGGGATTTCGTGTTCAAATATCATCAATTACGCCTTGTAATAAATTTCGTTAAATACTTTGTTAGCCGTACCATCAAAGCTTCTTTTACCTAAGTCATCTAAAGCCATCTCTATGGCATTGACTACCCATGCAGATTCATACACAGGTATGAGTCCCATTTGGTTTATGCGAAACAAGTTTCCTTTTAAATGGTCTTGTCCTCCTGCAATGTTTACCCCATACTTTGTTTTGAGTAACTTTCGTATAGGTTCTGCATCTTCACTATAGACAGTAGACATAGAAAGTGCAGGTGTCTTAGGGTACATAGTAAAACCTATGGCTTCAAGTGCTGCTTGTGTTGCTGCTGCTCTAGTGATGGTGTTGTCATAAAGTGCATCTAAACCGTCTACATTTACCTCATCTAAAATAGCATTAAGCCCTATAATGAGCGTGGTAGCAGCTGTGTAAGCTGTAGTGTTTTTTTGTTGTTTCTTTACTTCAGAAGCAAGGTTAAAATAGTAGTCTGCACCTTCACCCATTTTTTCTACTGCTGCACTTGATAGTCCTATCATCGCTAAACCTGGTGGTAACATCAGTGCCTTTTGACTGCCAGCTACGAGGGCATCAATATGTGTAGTATCTATGCGTTCTACACCCACAGCAGTAATACCATCAGCCACTACCATAATGTCTTTGTTTACAGATTTTACGTAAGCTGCTATCTCTTCAACTGGGTGACGCAAGCCTCCTGCAGACTCAGAAACTTGCACAAAAAATGCATCGATGTCAGTATTTTCGGCCAATGCTTTTTTTACATCATCAAGCGTTACTGGTGTGTCCCACTCATATTTGAGCTCTACCAGTTCTTTACCAGCTGTTTTGACTATCTTACCAAAACGCTCACCAAATTTACCCGCATTGACTGTAAGTGCTTTAGTCTTGCAAAGATTCAGTACACACGCTTGCATGGCACCTGTTCCTGTACTAGCAAGCATCACACACTCGTCCATGCCAAAAAGTCTCATAAGTTTAGTTCTAGCTTCTTTAAAAATAGCTTCAAATTCTGGTGTTCTATGGTGTAGTGTAGAAGTAGCCATAGCCTGACGTACGGACTCTGGTACAGGTGTAGGACCGGGTGTAAAAAGTAGCATAAATATCTCCGCAATCGCCATCATGACGACGGCGTAATTAACGGGATTATATCCAATAATAAGTTAGATATTGGTGAAGATTAAAAGATTTGTAGATTAGTTTTACGCTATTTTTCCCATAAGTGCAAAACTTTTTACAAAAGGTCCTGCCATTGAAGGGTTTTTGATCATTGCCTTAAAATCACCTACTG
>JAYEFI010000145.1:0-4066 GCA_034658615.1 Campylobacterota bacterium | reverse complement strand
ATAAGAAAAATCCATTCCATGTTTTATTAAAATTTCATTTACAATATAAAGTCCAAGCCCAAACCCTTGTGACTCATCTGCGTTTCTACTTTTTGAAAATGCTTCAATATAGTACTTCAACTCCTCTGTTAAACGTTCTCCTTTACTCATAAAATTGATGGTATTTTCATTTACTTTTATTTCTAAATCTTCACCATATTTTAGTGCATTATCTATCAAGTTTTTAAACACTATATGCATTAAGGAAAAATCTACATCTATCATTTTGTCCGATACATTGGTCTTTATAACCTCATCCAAATAGAGTAAGTCACTGGCTTCATCTATCAGTTCTTGAATACGTATAGGTTTTTTCACAAGAGTCAAGTCTTCTGATGTAATCTTTTCCATTTGGGCAAGCTCTTTAAGAAGTATTGACAGACGGGTAAAAATTGAATTTAACATCTCTTTTGTTTTGTCCTCTTCTACTATTTCTGCTAAGATTTTTCCTTTGGTGACAGGTGTATTTAGTTCATGAAAAATGTTACGTATAAACAGTTGCCTAGAGTCTTTAAACTGTTCCACTTTTTTCACAGAATCATAAAAAGCATTTGAAGCCAACGAAACCTCATCATTTTTATCTATATGCTTATGTTCAATTTTTGCACCTTCCCCATACTTTTCTATGTTCTTCTGAAGTGCTTTGAGAGGTATCAGACTTTTACGCAAAAGTATATACATACCACTAAGCAAAAGTAGCATAACCAGAAAAATGATGATAAGCGTCGGACAACATGACCAGATATTTCGGGTATCTTCAACGACTATATTCATGCCTTTTACTTTGAGGTGTAAATACCTATGCCCCTTATAATGCAATACCTTTCTATGTTTTGCTAATGCTCTAAACTTTTGACTCATCTCTTTTGGCATAGCCATGGTACGTAGCTTTCTTTCTCTAGATTCTTTGAGTACTTCCCTTTTTTTTGCCCCTTTTATTTGGATAAATCCAAATTCATTGAGAAGTGCATATGGTATTTGATGTGTATTTCTCATCTCTTTTACCATAAGTCTAGATTTAAAAAATAAGTCCATATTTTCTTTTTTAAGACTATGTAGGGCAAAAGAAAACCCTGCTAAAAGTGTTGCGATAAGTGCGAGAGCAAAAAGTATATTGAGTTTAAACAGTATGGATTCTCTTTTCATGTTATTCTCCTATATATTTATACCCTACGCCACGTATAGACTTAATGTATGTAGGGCTTTTTGTATCATCTCCAATCTTAGCACGTATACGACCTACAATCACATCTATACTTCTGTCACTACTTTCCCAACGTACAGCATTGATAGAGTTTACGATGAACTCTCTGCTCACCACTTGATGTTTTTTTTCTAAAAAAAGTGCAAATATTTCATACTCTGCAAGAGTCAAATCAAGTACCTTTCCCTGCTGCATTACTTGCATTTTTACTTTATTCACAGAAAAAATATTTTCTTTGGATTGAATGGAAAACTGCGTGTATCTTTTAATAATCGCCTGTATGCGTGCCACTAATTCACGTGGCTCATAAGGCTTAGCAATGTAGTCATCTGCACCTGCATCAAAAGCCACTACTTTGTCGCTGACATCGGCTCTAGCTGTTGAGATGACTACAGGCAAAGAAGGGTACTCTTTTTTAATAAGACGGCACAGCTCCAGTCCATCCATTTCAGGCAGTCCCAAATCGAGCAATACTAAGTCATACTGCTCAATACTTAGTTTTTCAAGTGCCACTGAAGGCAAAGAAACAGAAAACACTTCGAGATCATATCGTGGTAAATATGCTTCTAGTAGTGCTGTGATTTCCAAGTCATCTTCGACCATCAAGATACTTGACATATTTTACCTCTTTATTTTTCTTTTGATAATTCTATCCACTTAACTCTTTGTTCTGGCGTTAAGATGTTAAATACTTTTTCCATACCAGAAGCTCTTTTTTCTAACATTTCAGACTTTTTAGTTTCCATCATTTTACGTTTAGCCTCAAACTTTTTTTCCACCTGTGCTTTAAATGCCACTTTATCAAAACTATCGGCTGTCATAAAAGTACTCAAATCTGGCTTCATGCTTGCCATCATGGATTTTTTGTTTTCTTTCATCTCTCTAAACGTAGCTTTCATATGTGATTTACGTTCGGCTCTAAATAACTTCATCTGTTCTTTTTGTTCAGACGTAAGGTCAAGCTGTTTCATAACCTTAAACATCCCTCCTCTATCACCAAAAGGACCACCTTTATGTTCCGGTCCTCCACATGCCAAAAGTGCTGCTGTTCCTAGTCCTAAAGTTATCATTACTGCTATGGTTGTTTTTTTCATTTTTAATTCCTTATAATAATTTACATGTTTCTCATGTTTGAGATGTTGTAAGTATAAAGGAGGTTTGTAAATTAGTTGTCAATGCATTGTGAACAAATGTAAATGAGGGAAATTCCCTCCAAGTGGTTCAATTAAGCGTGGTTGTCTGCTGTCCTATCTCTTTATAACGCGCATAATAATGCTCAACAAAAGATTTTATAGTCTCATCTTTAGGCAAATAAATACCTTCACTTTTCACTGTATACTTAGACAAATACTCATTAGCATCTACTTTTGCCAAATAATTCTCTGCCAAATCCCTATACGCATTTTGGTACGCTTCTTTCATAGCGTCATACTGAGTGTAGTCTATATGTATCTGTCCATCATAGCTGATGACACCCGAACCAAACAAGATGTCTAAGTGTATAAGCCCCTCACAGTAGTAAGGCAACACTTCACCCACTTCACGCCAAGCCATAAGCCCTACGGCACGAGAAACGACATCATCTACAATGTGATGCTTTAATTCCTCACGTTCATTATGGAAAAATGCCATGAGTCCACCAGATGTAGCTTTAAACTCTTCTATGTTTTTAAACTGTCCTGAACTATTCATTTTCATTTCAGTATCAGAGTCTATCCATAAGATGTGTCCATACTCATGTCCTACAGTTGAAATATCGTATATTTCTTGCCAAAGTTCTGGGTTTGTATCTATAAGTTTTCGTTGTGCTTTTACAAAATCTTCTCCCATTGTTTCGACACTTAGTTTCATGGTAGGCTTAGACTTTTTAGACTCCATTACAAAGTCTGCATAGGCAAATATTTTTTTACCTAGTTGGGCTGAGACTTGCTCATCATTGGGTACAACTTGTGCAGAAAAAAGTCCGTTAAACTCTGCAGCATAGTAAAGTATGGGCTGACCAATGTAAAGTTGTGTTTCATCAACTTGTGTAAGGTTCTTAGCCATTGTCTTTTGTGCATCATTACCAAACGCTGTTGCCATGCTCGAAGCAAAATCTTTAATATTTTGACGCGTAGGAGATCCCTCTTGCAAACTCGGATTCACAATACGTAAATCCCACTCTAAAGCTACTGCTTTTCTGTAATGGTCTTCATAATACTCTAACGGATGCCCCACTTGTAGTGGTGTCTTTACTGCCATCCATTTTCTATCTACTTCTGCCCATTTACCTATGAGTGCATTGGGGTTGGTATGTGCAAAAGCTTCTTTAATGGCACTAAAGTAAGAAATCCACTCTAATTTTTGTTCAAAAACATTATCTTCATGTTGAGCCAACAGTGCTATGAGTTGTTCTAGTGCTGTAGTTACCTGCTCTACTTCATGAGGGAATGCATTGGCATAAGCAACGCTTTTATAACCATTGTCCTCTTTTTGTAGTACAGAGTAACATCTGTCTCCCACACAACCACTCTCATCTGTATCTAACAGAGACTCGCCTTGTAGCATCTCAAACACTTTAGCATCATCACCATTAAACATCTCAGAAAGTTCAAGGTTTACAGTGTGGATAATATGGTCTGTCCAGTGGCTCTGCCACTCGCTCATAGCCACACCTACAGTGTGTACCCCTAACATTAAGGCACGGTAAAAAGGTGTAAGCAACCCTTCTGTCTCAACCCAGCCTATGAAAGATTCATGTCTGTTAATATGCATGGCACTTACAAAACCATATGCCAGCTCTTTTTTTACCTTAGACTCTTCTTTGGTAAAACCACTTTTTGC
>JAYEFI010000144.1:0-8329 GCA_034658615.1 Campylobacterota bacterium | reverse complement strand
TCTGGACTTATATCATCTTTTTGGGCGGTACCTATTTTCTTTTCTGTTATACTGGCTTGCACTGTATCTTGACTTTCTAAATCGTCAAAAAATAGTAAGTCATCCATAAGAAGTGATGCTTCATGCTCTGTATTGGATGCTTGTGTCGTTTTTGACACGGTTTCTTTTTGCAGTACTTCTTTTGAAAGACCCTCTTTTGTAGTAAGTTTGGAAAGCGTATCATAAAATTTTTCTACAATGCTTGTTGAAGTCTCTGTATCGCTTGTATCAAGTTTTTCAATAATAGAGTTGAGTACAGGAAGTTGCAGGACATCTGCAAGTTGCATGAGGGTATGAGATGCAGAAGATTTTTTGCTCTGATTTGATGCACGCAAGTCTGGTTCTAGTGAGATGGCTGTATCAATATATTCACTTAGAAAATGATTGTAGTCACTCTGGGAGATGCCAATTTCTTCACTCACCTTTGCAATATCTATATAAATAGGACTAGGACTATCTACCTCTGTTTCTATGCTTGTCTTTTCATGTAGATTAATTTGGGGTATTGATATTTCATCAAAAGATATTTCTACGTCTTCAGGTGCTTCTATACTTTCAATAGTTCGTTTTGGTGTTTTTGGGATGGTTAGGTCAAAAAGTTCTAGTTCTACTTCAGGAATTGCAGGTGGTACATCTATATTTTTATGTTCAGTGTGTGAGACATTTACGAGTGTTAAGTCACCCAGTATACTAGAAAGAGTTGTTGACACACTTTTAAAATGCAAAATATCGGCATCTGTTTTAACTAAAACTTCATTTTCTTCTTTAGTGTCAAGACTAATTGTTTCTAGTATCAATTGTCTATTAAAGTTTTCTAGGGTGTCAGCATGAATAGCTTGTAGAAATGAATTATCTGCTGCAATAATTTGATTGGTATGGTTGATGATAATATAATACATTTTTGATAAGCTCCTTGTATGTGTGAGTTGTTTTGTGTACTATAAAATTTATTTCTCAATGAAAATAAAAATGTAGATTATAGTAATATATAGGGTGTTATTTAAACAATACTTACTTGTAAAACTTTATAACAATTAAACTAAAAAGAGCATGAAATGTAGGGTTTTTAGTAAAAAATATGAATTATGTAACATGGTTTTTTATAATAGACGCAATTTTTTGATTGGTTACTTTTGCAATCTCCTCATGAGAAGCTTTTTCTATGGCATCAAATGTTCCAAAATATTGTATGAGTTTGGAGACGGTTGCTTTGCCTATGCCTCTTTTATTGAGAAGAGAAATTTGTGTGTCATCTTTACGTTTTTTATTTTGATGGTAAGTAATGGCGTAACGATGTGCTTCATCACGTTGGCGTTGTATCCAGTGGAGTCTTTTATCACTCGGTTTGAGCTCAAAAATACCCTCTTTTGTATACAAAATGTCTTTGGCTGAACCTTTTGCACGATGTGCCTTGGCATCGAGTTTTTCTTTTGCTATGGCAATAACTTCCAAGTTTACCTGTGCGTTGTTTAGAAGTGCAATGGCAAGGTTTAAGTTTGCTTGACCTCCATCGAGTATCCATAAATCTGGGGCAGGGTGATGGCTAAATTTTTCTATTCTCCTTGAGAGTAACTCTTTCATTTGTCCATATTCATCGGGTGCATGAAGTTCGTAACGTCTGTAGCTAGATTTATCCCATTGTCCCTCTTCCCAAACGACCATACCACCTACAGTAGCAGCACCCATCATATGTGAATTGTCAAATGTTTCTATACGGTATGGAATACTATTTAAGTTCAGAAGGTCAGCGATGCGTTGTTCTACAATATTTTTGTTTTGCTCTTTTCTCAAAAGTTCCTTACAATTTTGAAGTGCAAGTTCAATCAGTTTTGCTTTTGGACCTTTTTGTGGTGTGAGTATCTCTATTTTCCTCTCAAAACGAGTGCTCAAAGTAGAAGCTACTTGTAAGCTATCTTCAAATGAATCAGCCACTAAAATGGTTTTTGTAATACTAGGAGTGTCTATGGCATAAAACTCCAAAAGGGCTTGCTTGTAGGCTTCATTTTTATCATATATATGTGTATGTCTAAAATAGTTGTAAGAAGATGAAATGATTTTTCCTTCTCTCATGAACATTTTTACGACAACCCCTCTATCATCTCCATTTTCTATGGCAAATATATCTATATTAAGACTATTGGCTAAATCTATATTTGAATGTATATTTAAAGAAGAGATAGATTCTATAGAATCACGTACTGCTGCAGCTTCTTCATAACGTTCTTGTGTGGCTAAACTAAGCATTTTTTCTTCTAAAACTTGAGTCAAGTGTTTACGTTTTACTATGGATGTTTTAGCATCATTGACAATTGTGCCATACTGTTGGGGAGTTACTTTTTGTTCACAAGGGGCTAAACATTTTTTAATTTGAAAAAAAAGACAAGCTTTCCCTTCACGTAAGCAAGATTTCTTTTGTACCAGTGGGTAAACTTCATACAAGGCATCAAGTAAAGCACGACCACCTGTGGGAAATGGACCATAATAGGTGATGCTTTTACCTTTAATCACTTTTCGTGTGATTTCAAAACGAGGAAAATCAACAGACTCATCTATGTAAATATAGGGGTAGGTTTTGTCATCACGCAATAAAATATTGTATTTTGGCTTGAGTTGTTTAATAAGTGAATTTTCTAATATAAGGGCATCTTCCTCACTCTTTACAACAATATACTCTAAAGTATTTGCCTCATGTAGCATTTTAAGTATACGTGTATTTTGTGAAGGGTTAGGTCTAAAATCTGGGTTAAAACGCCAGTAGGATTTTACTCTATTGTTAAGATTTTTTGCTTTGCCAACGTAAAGTAGTTTTCCTTTGTTGTCAAAATATTGATAGACTCCAGCTACTGATGGAAGATCTTTTATGGTTGATTGCACGATATATGTTCTTTTATTTTGTCAAATTTTTTTGTCAGTTCATCATCATTTGCATGTATAGTAAAGCGCGTTGTAGCGAGTTCTTCGTAGTAGGGTACAGTACTGACTGTTACTTCTTCTTTTTTCACAGGATGGTATTTACTATGGAAGATGACTACTTTTTCTGCTTTTAGTGTTTTGCAACTTTGGTCATGAGTTTGAAGCTGTGTTAATAGACTTTTTAATAAATCTCTATTATAATTGAGTTCCATTTTAAACCCTGGGTGTGTAACTGCAATAAAAAGTGTTTCATTTTTAATATAAACAAATGCAATCGCTTTTTGATATTTTGTTCCTAAAAGAGAAATATATTTTTTGTAACACGCTTGTTGTTTTAAAAATTTAAATTGAGGTTGGTTAGTAAGATGAGACAAAATCATAGACACTTTTTTCATAAGGCAATTATAGCATCACTTTGCTGTATGGTTCTGGCAAGCTGTGGACATAAAACAAATCCTGAGTATATTCCTACAGAAGAAGAAATAGCAGAAGCAAAAAAGAAAAAAGCGTTAAGAATAGCAAATCAAAATGTAGAACAAAAAGTGTCCCAAAAGACTTCTAGTGTCAATACTAGTGGCATGAAACAATGGACAAAAATTTTTGCACAATGAGAAAAAAATGATTGATAAGGAAGCAGTTTGCAAGAAAATAATTTTCTAGAAAATAAATATGATGTACTTATCATAGGTGCAGGACTTGCTGGACTTTATGCCGCAATGAACATACCCGAAGAAAAAAACGTTTTGGTGGTGTGTAAAGATATTCCTTGGGAGTGTAATACTTTTTATGCACAAGGGGGCATGGTAACGGCACTAAATGAAGCAGATATTCCTTCTCATGTTGAAGATACTATGGCAGCTGGAGCGTACCATAACAAAAAAGAAGCAGTCGAGATACTCTCTAAAACATCTTTGGAAACCACCGCAGACATTATAGACAGAGGTATGAAGTTTGATACTGATAAAGAAGGAAATATACTCTATACCAAAGAAGCTGCTCACTCCATAGAACGTATTGTTCATGCAGGGGGAGATGCAACAGGACGGTATATGCACTATTTTATGATGGTACAAAATAAACATAAATTACAAAAAAATACATTGGTCTATGATTTGCTTATAGACAATGGTAGATGTTATGGCGTAAAAGCCACTGTCAATTATGAACCAACAACCATTTATGCAGATGATGTCATCATTGCCTCAGGAGGTATAGGATCACTCTATGCGTATAATACCAACTCACGTACAGTCTCAGCAGATATACATGGGATTTGTGTCGAAAAGGGTATAGCATTAGCCGATATGGAGTTTATGCAGTTTCACCCTACAGTGTTTGTAGACACACCTTATGCTAGAAAATTACTACTTACAGAAGCACTTCGAGGTGAAGGAGCACATGTAGTAGATGAAGATGGCAAACGATTTTTGTTTGATTATGATGAGCGTGGCGAATTAGCCTCTCGTGATATAGTATCGCGAGGTATATTTGACTATAAACGTAAAACGGGTAAACAAGCCTATTTGGACTTTTCTATGTTTGAAGCAGAGTGGTTTGAAGAGCGTTTTCCCAATATTACACGTACCTTTGCTACTATCGGGTATCATTTTCCAAAAGACCGAGCACCTATTTCTCCAGCATTTCATTATGCAAATGGAGGCATAGAGTGCGATACAAATGGGGCTATTCCTGGGTTACAAGGACTTTATGTCATTGGTGAAGCTGCACGTACTGGTGTACATGGTGCGAACCGTCTAGCATCGAACTCTCTACTCGAAGGTGTTGTGTTCGCAAAACGTGCGGTTACACATTTGTTATCAAAGGAGTTAGAAGAGGTTGAAATACCTATTTTTGAGAAAGATTACGGTAACATTCTGCATAAAGAAAATGATGAAGCCTATAAACAGCGTCTTCGTCAGGTGATGTGGGAGGAAATAGGTATTATTAGAACAAGAGAAGGGTTGCATAAAGCAAAAAACCTTATTTACGATATGAAAAATCGTGAAATAGGTAGATTGTTACGATTGCGGCTCAACACTGCATCTGCTATTGTTGATGCAGCGTTGGCTCGTACAGAGTCTTTGGGTTCACATTATATAGAACCTAGCTAATAATATGTATAGAGATATAACATTACAGAGTTCCCATTGTCCATATGCTGAACAGTGTCAATATTTTATTTTAGGAGAAACAATGCACGATCAATTACATTTAACCACCACTTGGGTAGGGATACTTTCACTTATTGTCTTTATCGTAGGCTATTACTTTATAGCAATGGAAGATAAATATCTCATTAATAAAGCAAAACCAGCACTTTTAACAGGTACGGGTATTTTTATGCTTATTGGACTTTACATCGCATTGACTGGCGACAAGGCGATGGGAGAACATCTACACTATGAAATTAACCATCTTATTGTTGAAATAGCAGGTATTTTCTTCTTCTTGTTTGTTGCTATGACATATATAGAGGCAATGATAGACAGAGGTGTGTTTTCAGCTTTACGTTATAACTTAGTAAGCAAAGGCTATGACTATAAAAAGCTTTTTTGGGTTACAGGTTTCTTAGCATTTTTCATCTCACCCATAGCAGATAACTTAACCACGGCACTTATACTTTCAACAGTACTTATTACTATAGATAAGACAAATAAAGTGTTCATCGTACCTGCTGCTGTAAACATTGTTGTTGCGGCCAATGCAGGGGGTGCTTGGTCTCCTTTTGGTGACATCACTACACTTATGGCGTGGGTAGCAGGTAAGGGTTCGTTTGTTGATTTTCTATACTTATTTCCCGCAGCATTTGTAGGATGGATAGTGACAGCATTTTTACTCTCTAAGTTTGTACCTGAGGGTAATCCACCATCTGTCGAAGGTGAAGATAAAGTGGAAATACTTGAAGGTGGGAAAATCATCATGGGACTTTTCGGTCTTACTATTTTCTTAGCTGTTATGTCACACAATGTACTTCACTTGCCAGCAATGTGGGGTATGATGTTTGGTCTTGCTATTCTTAAAATGTATGTCTATTTCCTTAATCAAAAAAATCACGCGGAGAACGAGTTAAACGAGTCTAAACCTATTAATGCTTTTTCTTGGATAGCTAAAATCGAAAATGATACGCTTCTTTTCTTCTTTGGTATTTTAGCAGCCGTTGGTGGACTTCACTTCTTAGGTTTCTTGGAGTACTTTACTGCACTCTATACACAGTTTGGAGCAACGGCTGTAAATATCGGTGTAGGTTTCCTTTCAGCAGTGATAGACAACGTACCAGTCATGTCAGCCGTCCTTAAATCAAGCCCAGACATGGGTGTAGATGCACACTCGCAATGGATGCTAGTAACACTTACAGCAGGTGTAGGTGGTTCACTCATCTCATTTGGTTCAGCAGCAGGTGTAGGTGTGATGGGTAAACTTCACGGTATCTATACTTTTTCATCACACATGAAACTCGCATGGACTGTACTTATAGGGTATATTATCTCTGTGGCTATTTGGTATGTTCAATTTCAAATCTTAGGTTTTGGGGCGTAAGTTTAGCATTTTGACAGGCTCAATGAACGAGATTTATTCACGTTCTCTGAGATTTTTGAATATTATAACTGTCAAGTCTCACCACGTTGTTCTAGTTTTTCAATAGCATAAGCCCGAAACGCATCAGATGAAATTTTAAATAGTTTGGGTTCGATTTTGAACCAAGCTTCTAATGCATCAAATGGTGTTCTTACTTTAGAACCAAGTTCATTTCGTAAAGAGCCATTGTTTACGCAATACAAATGACCTAAAAGTGATGCTTGAAAAAGGGTTTTAATCATACTCATTGTATAATGACTTTATATTATTTATGAAGGCATCCACCCATGAAACAAGTACCTATCTTAGTCCTCGACTTCGGCTCACAATACACACAACTTATAGCAAGAAAACTTAGAGAATCTGGCGTATACTGTGAAGTTGTGCCTTACCGTGAAAACATAGCAGACATCAAAGCACGTAAACCACAAGGAATCATACTCTCAGGAGGACCTGCTTCAGTGTATGCTGAGGATGCGTATAAACCAGATGAAGAACTATGGTCTTTAGGATTGCCTATCATGGGAATCTGTTATGGTATGCAGTTGATGACGCAACGTTATGGTGGAGAAGTAGTATCTGCTGATCATCATGAGTATGGTAAAGCAAAGTTAAGTATTACAAGTGCTGCGATATTTGCAGGTATGAGTAACGATGAGACTGTATGGATGAGCCATGGAGATAGAGCAGAAAAAATCCCTGAGGGGTTTGAAGTCATTGGTACTTCTGAAAACTCTCCTTATGCAGCCATAGCCAACGTAGAAGAGAAACTCTATGCTTTTCAATTTCACCCAGAGGTACATCACTCAGTCGAGGGTACAAAGCTTCTTAAAAACTTTGCTAAGCACATTTGTGGATGTGACAGTACGTGGAACATGGGTGGCTTCGCTAAAGAAAAAATAGCACAAATACAAGCACAAGTAGGTGAGAAAAAAGTGCTTTGTGGTGTGAGTGGTGGTGTGGACTCTTCTGTAGTAGCTGCCATGCTGCATGAAGCACTACCTAAAGAACAAATCATCTGTGTATTTGTAGACCAAGGGCTACTTCGTAAAAATGAAGTTGAAGATGTACAGAACATGTTTAAGATGCTAGATATGAACCTTATAACCGTAAGTGCCAAAGATGAGTTTATGGCAGCACTTAAAGATGTGAGTGACCCAGAGACAAAACGTAAAGCCATTGGTGAGAAGTTTATAGAAGTCTTTGACATTGAAGCTAAAAAACATACAGATGTAGCATTTTTAGCACAAGGTACACTCTATACAGATGTGATTGAGTCGGTATCTGTTAAAGGCCCTTCTAAGACCATAAAGTCTCATCATAATGTAGGTGGACTTCCTGACTGGATGACCTTTGAACTGGTTGAACCTCTAAGAGAAATATTTAAAGATGAAGTACGTAAACTAGGATTAGAATTGGGTCTGCCTAAAGAGATGATTGGACGACATCCCTTCCCTGGACCAGGACTTGCCATAAGAACTATGGGAGCAGTAACAGAAGAGGGGTTAAGACTCATACGTGAATCTGATGCCATCATGCAAGAAGAACTAAGAGCTACAGGTTACTACGACAAAGTATGGCAAGCATTTACTGTACTTCTTAATGTACAGTCAGTAGGTGTCATGGGTGACAACAGAACCTATGACAACACAGTGTGTATTCGTATGGTCGAGTCTGTAGATGGTATGACAGCTACTTTTGCACATGTGCCTCATGATGTGTTAGAGGGTATGAGTCGTAGGATTATCAATGAAATAGATGGGATAAATAGGGTGGTGTATGATATATCTTCTAAACCACC
>JAYEFI010000143.1:0-8334 GCA_034658615.1 Campylobacterota bacterium | reverse complement strand
CAAAATCTCCGCCACTTCCTTAGCATGATAACTTATAATAATATCCGCCCCAGCACGCTTAAATGCCATCATGGTTTCCATCATGACTGCGTCATAGTCTATGACGCCAGCTTTGGCTGCCATCTTTAACATACTGTACTCACCACTTACGTTGTAAACGGCTAGTGGCAGGGTAGTGTTGTTTTTTACGTCGCGTACTATGTCTAAGTAAGCAAGTGCAGGTTTTACCATGAGGATGTCTGCACCTTCTGCTTCGTCTGCTACAGACTCGGCTATGGCTTCGTTACGGTTAGCTGGGTTCATTTGGTAGCTTTTTCTGTCACCTACGATATTGCCTGCTTTTGGGCTAGACTCTGCTACGTCTCTAAATGGACCATAGTAGGCTGAGGAAAATTTAGTGGAGTATGACATTACTGGTAGGTTCTCAAACCCTGCTGCATCTAGTCCACCTCTAATGGCTTGTATCATACCGTCCATCATGCCAGATGGGGCTATCATATCTACGCCTGCTTTGGCATGGACTACGGCCTGTTTGGCTAGGTTGTCTAGGGTGATGTCGTTGTCTACAGTTTCAAGGACTGGGTCTATGACACCACAGTGTCCGTGGTCTGTGTACTCACAAAAACAAAGGTCAGTAGTGACGAACATATCTGGGTGTGCAGCTTTTACTTCTCGTACAGTTTGGGCGATGATGCCGTGCTCACACATCGCGTCACTTCCTACTGAGTCTTTCACATCAGGGATACCAAAAAGGATGATGGACTTGATGCCTAACTTTTTAAGTACATCACACTCTTTGACTATTTCATCTATGCTCATTTGGTAGACACCCGGCATAGAGTCTACTTCTGTTTTGATGCCTGTACCACTTCTAGCAAAAAGAGGGTAGATGAAGTCATTGACAGACAAGTGTGTCTCTTGGAGAAGGTCTCTTAGGACAGGGTTGATTCTTTTTCTTCTAAAACGAGCGAACATAATGAGCCTTAAATATAATCTTTTTAACATTTTAACCAAAAATTCCTAATTCCTAATTCCTAATTCTTAATTCTTAAGGTATAATATTTGTATGAATAGTATTGAAATCTCGCAAGTCGCAACCTTACCAACGAAATATGGTACCTTTAACATTCAAGTGTTTAAAGATGAAAAGAACAAAGAACACATGGCAATTTTTACAGATGCACTTTGTGACACACCAGTAGTGCGTGTGCACTCTGAATGTCTCACTGGAGATGTCATGGGCTCAGTAAAGTGTGACTGTGGTGAGCAGTTAGACTATGCACTAGAACTCATAGCCAAAGAGGGTGGTATGGTGATTTACCATCGTCAAGAAGGTAGGAACATAGGACTACTCAATAAAGTAAATGCCTACGCACTACAAGACAAAGGTTTTGACACCATAGAAGCCAACCATCAGTTAGGGTTTAAAGCAGATGAACGTACCTATGAAATTGTAGAGTTTGTACTGAAGTATTTTGGTATTGAAAAGCTTAAATTATTGACCAATAACCCTAAAAAAATAGAAGGTTTAGGAAATATAAAAATTATTGAAAGAGTGCCTATACAAATAGAAGCAAACCCACATAATGAAGCTTATTTGGAAGTGAAAAAAAACCAAATGGGACACCTACTTTAGCATGAACTTGTCACAATATTTAGACAAAGAAGAGATACATCTTTCCTCTGAAATTATAGTAAAACTTGAGGGATTTGCCTCTTTGTTGCATGAATGGAACCAAATACACAATCTTACTGGGGCTAAGAGTTTAGAAGCTATTTATGTAAATATTGTTGATTCACTTTTTCCTCTTACCTTTATGCAAATACCAAAAACTTTGTTAGATGTAGGTACAGGAGCAGGGTTCCCTGGTTTAGTTCTGGCTATTGCACTTCCTCAGTGTAAAGTAGTACTTGCAGAACCTCTTAAAAAACGTGTCTCTTTTTTAAAGTATGCAGCTATAGATGGTGGTTTAAACAATGTACATGTAGAAGCAAAGAGAGTAGAGTCTGTAGAACATGAAGCTTTTGAGCTTATTACTTCTCGTGCAGTGACCAATACAAAGTTGTTATTGTCGCTTACGCAGCATCTTTCTAGCACTAAAACAGCTTATCTTTTTTATAAAGGTTCACGTGTTTTTGATGAGGTTGCAGATGTAGAGCATCAGTTAGATTATGATATAGTACAAAAAAATCAACGAAATTATCTCTACATAAAAGGCTCATTTTGATTTTAAAAGTGATTATATTTGCAATAGTAGGACTACTAGTCTATAAGTTTTTTGGAGGGAAGTTACCTTCTTTTAAAAAGAGTGCATCTCAAAAAAAACTTGATGACGACACACTTGTAGAGTGTGCAAAGTGTAGCACGTATGTGACGGTAAAAGAGAGTGACTTGATACAAGGAAAGTACTACTGTTCAAAAGAGTGCAGACCATAACTTTAAATAAAGAAGGAATACAATGCTAATCATAGGACATAAATGGATAGACAGTCCTACATTTCGTAAAGTATATACAAAAGAGTGTATTGACAAATGTAGCTCTAATGAAATTGCACTACTAGAGCCTTTGAACCAGTCACATGAACAGGCAAAGTATTGTCAAGACAATGCTATACCTTACGCAGTTATTGCAAATACTATTTCAGATGCTGTGTTTGCCAATGCCCTAGGGGCAACCTATATAGTATGTAAATATGATGATGCAATGATGCTGCACCCTATTGCTCAGGAGTATTTATTTGATACAAATATTTTGGTTTTACTACAAGAGAGCAATACCAAAGAGATTACCAAAGTCGCACGTAGTGGCATAGATGGTATTATTTTCCCTGAGGCTATTATCTCTTAGTTCGATGAGCCATTTTCTACAATACAAAATCACTTATACGCTTATAGTTGTAAATATAGTTATCTATGTAGCTTCAGCAGTTTACAGCCAATCACTAATAGACATGAACGTTGAAGTCTTGGTTGACATGGGGGCACTTTATGGTCCCTATGTGGTACTCAAGTCTGAATGGTGGCGTCTTTTTACTGCGATGTTTTTACATGGAGGTATGACACATTTACTTATGAATATGTTTTCGCTCTATCTTATTGGTAGAGGTGCAGAGCGTTACTTCAGCACTAAATCGTACATAGGTATCTATCTGTTTTCTGGTCTTCTAGGAGGTTTGGTCTCACTCTATATGCATCAAGGCAGTGTAGGTGTAGGTGCTTCTGGGGCTATCTTTGGTGTGTTTGGTGCTTTAGCGGGTTTTTTCTTAGCACATCGTGAACAAATTGCTACACATGCAAAATCTTTTATGAAAGATTTTGCAGTAATTATAGGTATTAACCTTGTGATAGGCTTCTCCATAGAATCTGTAGATGTCTCTGCACATGTGGGTGGACTTATCGTTGGGTTTATTGGGGGGTATATGGTTTCTAAAAATAGTACATGGCTTTGGTACTATAGCGTAGCCATGACTCTGTGTATGATTGCAATAATGAGCTATTTACCTAGCCAGTATGCACAAGAATTTTTTTAAACTTACTACTCGATGATAGGCTCTTCACCAGCACCGACCTCTTTAAGTTCTGCTTCTTCTGCTAGACGTGCATCACGATCAGCTTCATCTTCATCACCATGGTCTATTTTTTCGCCATTTAGAGAGAGTTTATCTGGAACCATTAATGCTTTATTTACTTCTTTTTCCTCTTCTGGTGTGTCGTCATTATATGGGTCATCTTGTGCCTCTACTTCTGTAGGTTCTGCATTTTCTTCATTTGAGTTTTCTCTATCTGAGTCTTCTTGAGTTGGCTCTTCTATAGCTTCTTCTTCAGCTACTTCATTGGCTACTTCATTGGCTTCTTCATTGGCTTCTTCATCTGCGACTTCATCTTCCTCATCATTATTCTCTACTTCTTCAATTATTTCTTCTTGAACTTCACCTTCTTCATTGGCAATAGCAGATGCTTGAAAGAGTAAAGAGAAAGAGAAAAATAGACCCAAAATAAGTTTTGACATAATAATCCTTTATGATTTGTTATTTATAGAGTGTACTAAAATTTAACTAAAAGGGCAAATAAATTTTGTCAACTAATTCATTATATTCACTTTTAGCATCAGAATCTATGGTAATCCCTCCACCACTTTTGTAAAATAAAGCATTGTTTTCTTTTTCTATAAAACGTATCATGACTCCTGAACGTAAAGATTTCCCATCAAACAAACCAAAGACACCAGTGTAAAAGCCACGGTCAAAGTTTTCTACATGCTCTATAATGTTGACAGTACTTTGTTTAGGCGTACCGGTAATAGACCCTGCTGGTAAAATTTTAGATAAAAGTGTACCTATATTATCTCTCCAATTTGATGGCAGTGTTGCTGTGATTTTAGAACTTACTTGCAGGAGCTCTTTTTTTCCTGCTTGTATCTTTTCTACGTATCTAAATTTTTCCACCTTGACGTTTGAACCAATAATACCTAAGTCATTACGCATAAGATCAACAATCATGACATGTTCTGCCATCTCTTTTTCATTGGAAAGTATTGTATCTTTGGCATGAGGAATGTTGGCATCTATAGTCCCTTTCATGGGGTAGGTTGCGATGGTGTCATTTTCCATTTCCACAAAACGCTCAGGTGAAAAGCAGATAAATTCATCTTTGTAGTAAAGTTTAAACTTTGCCCTAGCATAGGTAAATATCTCTTTGAGAGACAAGTTTGCCTCTATGGGTGTTTTAAAAGTAAGATTCATAAGATAAGTATTGCCAGAGCGTATCTCTTCTAGTATTTTATGTAAGGCTTTTTTGTATGTAGGAAAATCTACAGGGCTTTTAGAAAATGTAAACACTTTGTCTTTTTTCTCAACAGGGTAATTACGCCAATCTTCCAACTTATAATAGATGTCATCGTCTAAATCTTTAAGTGATTGTACAAAGATTTTTGTTTTGTCATAAGAGACAATAAAGAGAAAAGGTGTACGTGATTTACCCAATTTATCTATGGTATCAAAGGTCTCTTCTATGCGTCTTTGTCTAGGCATATAGAAGTCCTTTTGTATGTAGTGTTGTGATTATAGCATAAGTAAAGAGGGTGTGCTTTATGCAAACATATAATCTTACAAATCTTGCTAAAGTATTTATAATAATATGTGTATAATATTTACTTAACAATATATTATAATTAGAGGAAATAATATGAACAAATTTATATTAAGTGTAGTGGTTTTATTATTAATGAATAATTGTGGAGGAAGCAGTACTGTCGATGAAAAGAAAAAACCCTCCCCTGAACCAAGTACTTCTAGTACTCCAAGTTTCTCTCCTGAACCGAGTCCTTCTGCTGAGCCAGAGATAATTACACATAATGGTACAAGGTATGGTATGGTAACCTCCCCATATACTGAGAAAATATGGTTAGATAGAAATTTAGGTGCAGCAAGAGTTTGTTTAAGTTTTGACGATGTGGCTTGTTATGGCGACTATTATCAATGGGGCAGAGGTTTTGATGGGCATCAAGATTTTATGAGTAGCACAACAAATGAACAGGCATCGGATATAAATAATGCAGGTAGTAACTTTATACTTGATCGAGAACTGTATAGAAATGATTGGGCTAATGAAAGTGATAAAGATGGAGATAAGAGAATAGAACTCATATCAAGTTACGATGGTAGTTTTGTATGTCCTAAAGGTTTTAGAATTCCATCTGCAGATGAGTTTTTGGCCGAAACATCGCAAGCGCCAATATCAATTTCAAATAATATAGAGGCGTATGAAAGTTTTTTAAAATTGCCTTCATCTGGTTTAAGACTTGGAGATAGTGGAAAACTAAGAATAGATGATAGAGGTTTTTATAAAGTTAGAGGTGGTAATTATGAGTATAGTGTAGACTATTTTTATTATTCTGAAGATGATATTGGGAAAGGAAGTTTAAGTGCTAGAGTTAATGGAAGTACAATACGTTGTATTAAGTTTTAATACATTAAATATGTAGAATTATACATTTTCTTATTCCTTACTTTCTATGCTTTATTCTATCATTTAGAAATAAGAAAGTTATTTTAAGTGGTTCGATTTATGGGGTTCATTATATCTTCAATTCTGTGTTAATATTTATTTTATTAACACAGAATTATTGTTACTCTTCATTATTCAAAAATATATGTAAAAGTACTCTTTAGGAATTGACTAACTTGTGTTGCATTTATATTTTTATATTTTAATTCAGATATCATATTAATTATTCCATTTTTTGTATCTATTGGCTCTTGAAATACTCCTCTTATGTAAACTCTCTTAACACCTTTTGCAGGAAAGTTACCTGCTTTTCCAACATAGACAAGTTTCTTTTTAAATGATGTTTTTACAAATTTCCATTCATTATTATGAATAGCTATATTTTCAGAATTCATAGTTTCTTCAGTTTTATACTTTGGGAAAACCCATTTAATATTTTTATTCTTTGGCAAATAAATCACCAAATTAGACATTGAATCTAAATTGTCGTATTCACGAATTGTAAAGACTGTCTTTATTTTTTGATCGATATTAGTATATGTACTTTTATCATGCTGCATCTCAATACTAATGCCATCACTATCTTCGCTAAGAATTGTTAAGATTTTTTCACTTGTTTCCTCAAGTAGTGTTTGATTTACGTCTTTTGACAAAACTTTAATATTATATACACCTGTTTTTTCAAGATTTTCAATACTCATTTTAAATGCATTGTCAAGACAATTTACGGAATTATTTTGAATATTATTTACCAATACACTAATTGTTGTACCTAAATTACAAGTCCCTTTAATTTGTGGTTGCTTATTTTTTGTTATAACATTATTTTCACTACTGTTATCGATTGTAGTAATTGATAAAGGAGTTCTAATACCATCTAGATCAAACACAATTCTTGTGTATGTTAATGCGCCAACTTGAACACTATATTCACTATTTGTATTCACATCAATATCTATAATTTCGCCCCAAGAATCAGCTGTATCCTGTATCATCTTTGCTGATGTATTTTTAATACTATAGCTTTTAGGAATTGAAATTTTCAGTTCTTCTGTATTTAATGTTTTATTTAATACATAAACATATAATTTATTATCAGTTTTTGATGCGAAACCATAAATATAATCTTTATTCGTTTTAAGCTCCAACATTTGTCCACCTTGAGCATCACCTAAAAGACTCATTCCTAAATGCAATGGATTCATTCTGCTAGTAGGTTTACTGATCAATCCATTATAATCACCTCTAGTATTATCCCAAAAACAAGTCATATCCCAGTTACCTATAAAGTGTTCTTGAAGCATATCAATCATAAGTAAACCTACACTATATCTGTCATCAAACCCAATGACATTTTCACTTTTACCTAGTCCATACTCATTATTTGCAATTAAATAATTTTTTCTTCCTGCGTTATTAGCAACAGTACGATACGTATTTGCGGCACTTCTCCAATTTCTATTATGTTTTCTGTCAGACATAGGAAATTCAACTAGCCATTCATCATAAGTACCTGCTTTTGTCCTTTTTGGATCACCTCCATAAGGCCATTTTCCATGTGTTTCTAGCCCATCTGAAGTACCTCCATCATTTGCTAAAAATCTTTTTAATCTATTAGCTGTAACCTCATTGTCATTCCATAATATTTTAATATCTGGGTCTACCGCTTTCATTGCAGTAGCATGTTTCTTAAACATCTTGGCATATTTTACAATACCTCCTTGCTGATGCACCTCTTCATTCCCTATATACCAAATTGCCCCACCATGCCCTTTCTCTTTTACATAAGAAACCATGTCAACAGCTCTTTGAATACTATCATCTACTCTATTATATTTTTTACCAGATAATGAATTCACACCAAACATTGGCGTAATACCACTGGTTTCAACAAATGATATATATTCATCTAAACTCATCCACTTTGATGGATCTACTTGCTTACTATCATCCCATTTAGTATTCCATATATCATCACTTCTTAAACCGTTAGGATTTTTCCAATCCCAATATTTAACTATTGACCCTCCTGGATACCTAGAAGTTCCCATAGAGACTTCTTTAGCCCACTGTGCAATACTACCATCCTCATACAAACTATCTTTTGCTGTTGTATATACCATATGCATTCCAAGCATATGTTTACTAATTTCCCATTTCTCACTACTTTTTACTGTTACTTTTACTTCTGCATGTACACTATGTGTAAGTAGCAGCATAACTATAAAGAATATCTTTAATATATTTATCATTTTTTTCCTTTTTTTTATAAAAATAAACCAAATTGTACAATCATTTTCGAAGTTGTATCTTAAAATAAGAGTCAG
>JAYEFI010000142.1:0-8341 GCA_034658615.1 Campylobacterota bacterium | reverse complement strand
ATATCTTAGGTAGCAAGACATTTTTTATTCTTCCTCCTTTTTAAAAAACATATTGCTTCGTCCACCAACGTTGCAATCACCCATAGTCAAATTTGCTTCCTAAGATACCAATTTGAATAGATACTAATTGATAAAATACCAATTTAGATAAACGCATCCAAAAACACTCTCCTAAACAAACTTAAAACATCTTTTCCCATATCAAATTGAAATCTCCAATACAAGTGTATTCAATGTACTATTAAGCTATAATAGTACCCTAAAAAAGTATCTAAAGTAAGTCATAAGGGGACTGCTCGACTATGAACTTCAACTTGAAAAAATAAAAGTACACAGGAAATAAAATGCAAAAACTACTACTGACACTCACTATCATCACAACCCTCATCACCTCTTCTACATCAAAAGAACTTGAACCCATAGACATCTATGAGCATATGAGAACTGCATTGGCTGGAGAGTGGAAACTTTCAGCCAAAGATAAGCAGCTAGATACCACTTCCTATAAAAACAAATACGTACTGCCTATGGTGGGTACGGATATCACTGCTCTAGCCTACAAAGAGATAGGTTTTGGATCTTCGCTTCAGGAAGACTTGTTGCCAGATAGTAAAAAGCAAATGGTCACGATGTATCATTGTGATGATTACTTAGACTGTGAACAATTACATGCAACGCATTATTGTACAAAAATGAACCAACCACAATTTATACTAAATATAAAAAGTTCAACAGAAGATAAAATTATTTTTGATTGTAATATGGAAACAGATTTGTGTAAATCTGCTGAAGACCATATACATCAAATTGTACTTGAATTTTCAAATAAAGGTAAGCACTTAAAGTCTTCATACCTTGGCTGGACAGATCAAAAGCCAAATAAGAAGCATTCTATCTATCATTTCGATAAGAAATAACTATTGTTAATAATCACTAGGTATAGTACTTCTATAAAGCAACCTCTTAGTGCTTTTTAAATAAAATTATAATCTAATTATACGGAGATAAATAACCTGCCCATGATAAAAAAAAGTAAAAAAATTATATTTGCTGGATTAGCATCTACTATAGCTGCTGCGTATTTATTTACTTCGCCAGTTTTCGCTAAGTCTAACAGTACTGACACAAATACTACTAAAAAAAAGTATCAACCTTCTACAGCAAAAGAAAAACTTGAAGCCTACATTAAATTTACGCAAATTTTAAATGTTATAGAGAGTCAATATGTGGACGATGTAAATACCACAACTTTGGTAGATAAAGCACTAAAAGGACTCATGGCAAACCTTGATGCACACTCAACATTTATGGATACAAAAGCCTATAAAGACCTCTCTGTGCAAACCAAAGGTGAATTTGGTGGCTTAGGTATATCTATAGGAATGAAAGATGGTGCACTTACTGTCATAGCACCTATCGATGGTACTCCTGCATTTAGGGCTGGTGTGAAGTCTGGTGATATTATTTTAAAAATAGATGATGAAGCAACCATTGGTATGAACATTGATGAGTCTGTAAAATTGATGCGAGGTAAACCTAAAACAAGTTTGATTTTAACTATTATTAGAAAAAATGAGCCAAAACCTTTAGAAATAAAAATCACTAGAGATATTATCAAGATACAATCAGTCTATGCAAAAACAATTGATGAAAAAATCCTCTATATACATGTCACCTCATTTGACCAAAAAGTTGTTAAAGGTGTTACTAAGGCCATTGAGGAAAATAATGCGACAAAGGGTATCATCTTAGATCTTAGAAATAACCCGGGTGGACTACTCGACCAAGCAGTAGGTCTTGTAGACTTGTTTGTAGAAGAAGGTGATATTGTCAGCCAAAAAGGTAAAACAAAAACTGAAAACTTAAGCTATAAAGCACATAAAGAGGGAACAGATACTAAAACACCTGTTGTTGTATTGGTGAATGGTGGTTCTGCATCAGCTTCTGAAATTGTATCTGGAGCATTACAAGATTTTAATCGTTCCATTGTCATAGGTGAAAAAACGTTTGGAAAAGGTTCTGTGCAAGTCGTTATGCCAGTAGGAGAAACGGAAGCATTGAAGCTTACTATTGCCCGTTATTATCTTCCTTCTGGACGTACCATACAAGCAGTAGGTGTAACGCCAGATATTATTGTACATCTTGGTGAAATAAAGTACCAAGAAGACCCTGTACTACTCAAAGAGAGAGATCTTAAAAAACATCTTGAAGGCGAACTTTCCAAAATAGACACTCAAACAAAGAAAGATACCAAAGAGAAGAACAATAAAGATACAAATAGTTCAGAAGAAAACAATGAAACTAAAGTAGATGAGACCATCATTACAGAGAAGCAACTCTATAAAGATGCACAATTAAAATCTGCTGTCGATATATTGAAGGCATTAATCATTACAAGTAAAGGAAAATAAAGTATGGAAAAAACGGAGCTTCTCTACGAAGGAAAAGCAAAGAAAATTTGGAAAACAGAAGATGAGTATCTTCTTATTTCTGAATTTAAAGATTCTTTGACTGCATTTAACGGAGAAAAGAAGTCATCTGAAGAGGGAAAAGGTGCACTTAACAATAAAATATCTACGGCACTTTTTAAGTATTTAGATGAAAAAGGTATTCCTACACACTATGTTGATACCATAGATGACAACAACATGCTACACAAAGCAGCAGAGGTTATCTACCTTGAAGTTATTGTAAGAAATATTGCGACAGGTTCTCTTTCTAAAAATCTAGGCATTGCAGATAAAACAGTACTTCCTTTTACACTTGTAGAGTTTGACTACAAAAATGATGCATTGGGCGACCCAAAATTAAATGACCAACATTGTCTTATTTTAAATTTAGTAAATAATGTAGATGAGCTTGATTATATTAGATTCATGGCTAGACGAATCAATACTTTGTTATCTGAATTTTACGCAGATTTAGATATTAAGGTTGTAGATTTTAAATTGGAATTTGGTAGAGATAAGGAAGGTAATATTATCCTTATTGATGAACTTAGCCCAGATAACTTTAGACTATGGGACGCTAAGACAGATGAAAAGCTTGACAAAGATAGATTTAGACAAGGTCTTGGTGGTCTCACAGAGGCATACAAATTAGTCTTAAATAGAATTCAAAATAGAAATAATTAAGGAAATTAATATGACAGCTACAGTAAACGTATTTTTAAAAGAAGGTGTACTTGACCCACAAGGTAAAGCAGCACACCATGCACTTGACTCTTTAGGTTTTTCAGGCGTAAATGATGTACGCATTGGTAAACAAATTATCATGAAACTTGACGGAACAGATAAGTCAGAGGCAGAGGCTAAAGTAAAAGAGATGTGTGAAACACTTTTAGCAAATACAGTCATAGAAGATTATAGTATAGAGATAAACTAATGCAGTCAAAAACATTAAAAGTGGCTGTATTAAGATTTCCAGGTACAAATTGTGAATTTGACACCCAGTATGCATTTGAAAAACTAGGTCATAGCACTGAACTAGTATGGCATGAAGATGAAGTATTACCTAAAAATATTGATCTTGTTGTAGTACCTGGTGGTTTTTCTTATGGTGACTACTTAAGGTCTGGCTCTATTGCACGGTTCTCCCCAGTAATGAAAGCAGTATCTAGCTATGCGAATGAAGGTGGAAAAGTACTTGGTATTTGTAATGGTTTTCAAATACTTACAGAAGCTGGACTACTCCCTGGAGCCTTAAAGCGTAATAATAATCTACACTTTATCTCTAAACATCAAAATCTATCTGTTGTCAATAACGACAATGCATTTTTAAATAAATGTGAAAAAGGCGAGGTGCTAAATATTCCTATTGCACATGCCGATGGTAATTATTATATCGATGATGAAGGACTTAAAAATCTCGAAGAGAATGGACAAATTCTACTACGTTATTCAAATAATAATGGAGATCCAGTTGTTGTCAATGGTTCCGTGACATCCATAGCTGGTGTATGTAATAAAAATAAAAATGTATTTGGACTTATGCCTCACCCAGAACGTGCTTTAGAAGGAATATTGGGTTCAGAAGATGGCATACGTATGCTAAAAGGATTTGACCTCTAATGTTAGTCATCTTTCGCTTTTTATTGTTAGTTGTAGTATTTATGCAGTCTACACTACATGCTTCACAGAGCGAATATGTCTACACTTATGTACCTAAGCAAGTCTATAGTAATCAACTTTTTCCTGTTACAGTTGTAGGTCCAAATGAATCACCTACACTTATATTTGATCGCTCTAGTCTCATCCAACCACTGTTTAAAAAACCTCTTATTGTCAAAAATGGTCAGCAAAACTTTTATACATTTTACTTCAAAGCTGAATATAATGATATTGTCTTACCTATGTTGTTCATTTCATCGCAAAGTAGTGAAACATCACTTTCCGATAGAAAAATTAGACATATGCCTTTACCAGTAAAGACGCCAGAAAACTTTTCAGGTATTATAGCAAGTAGTATGAAGATAAAAAATCATCAAGTATCAAATTTTGATGGAGACAATCATATGGTTACACTCTCCTTAGAAGCCTATGAAGCTAACTTAGAAGACATGCTTGTAAAAGGTGTATTAGAAGGTGATATAGAATCTTTTCATAGAAAACATGCAAAAGTTACAGCAGGATATTATGCTGTTTTACCAAACGATAAAAAAGAGTTAACCTTTACTTATTTTAATACAACAAGAAGGGCCTTTAAAACATTAAGTGTGCCAGTTAATGTGGTGGATGCATCAGTCACTACTCAATCAGATTTAAATCCAAAGGTAGATGCTTTTGAAAGATTAAAAAAATATACCCTCATAGGGTTTGCACTCTTTTTTCTCATCATGTTTTTACTAAGAAGAGATTTCTTTTATTTTATTTTGGCTGTTATTTCTATCATTACACTTTTAACTTTTTATATACCTCATAAAAAGATATGTATTGCACAAGGTACAAAAGTCTACATTTTACCTACACATACGAGTACAAGTAGTTCAAGAGTATACAGTGATTTAGATGCAATGTTACTCGATACACATGGTGATTTCCTAAAAATTGAATACAAAAGAGGATTAATTGGATGGGTGAAAAATGAAAATATTTGCAAAAATTAGGTTTTATTGGGGAGCATTTGTTATATCCTTTAACACAGCTGTTTTAATGATTCCAGCACTCATGTTACTTGGTAAATATAAAAGTACTATTGTACATCATATTAATAGCCTAACGCTTTGGATGATGGGTGGTATTGCACTTAAAAAAGGAAAACTTGATAAAAGTGCCGATATGTATGTCATGAATCATCAAGGTATTATAGATATTATTGGGCTTGAAGCAGTACAAAACAATCACATGAGATGGGCAGCAAAAAAAGAACTGTTTGATGCTCTTTGGTTTGGAAACCTCCTGCGTCATGGTGAGATGATTTCTGTAGACAGAAAAAGTAGAACTTCCATGGTTAAGTTTATTAAAGATGTGGAAAAATCTAGAGATGAATATAATCGTCCTGTTGCCATTTTTCCTGAAGGTACAAGAACAGATGGACAGCCCTTACTTAACTTCAAAAAGGGTACTAAGATTATTGCAGAAAAATTAGGATTAAAAGTACAACCTATTGTCATTACTGGTAGTAAAAAACTTTTGAATGAACATACTAAAACAGCACATTCTGCCATAGTTCATTATCATTTTTTACCCACTGTTGATGTGAAAAATGCCGATGAGAACTGGTATGAAACACTTAAAGATGAAATGCAAAAGGTTATAGATTATGAATACACTCACAATAATCGCAGTCGCTAGTGGTGGAGCTATTGGGGCAACATTACGAATGCTAATAAGTTCTAGTATAAATAAGCAGTATGTACATAGTATACCTTTTGGTACTTTGGGTGTAAATTTACTAGGTTCTTTGATTATGGGCATGTTATTTGCTTATTTTTATTTGCATACTACCTTTTCTCCAGCACTTAAAACGTTTTTGATTACAGGTATACTTGGGGCATTTACAACCTACTCTACTTTTGCCATGGAGAGCTTTATATTGTTAAATACACAACAATATATACATGCTTTTATCAATATGGCACTTAACCTTTTTGGTACTATATTTTTTGCGGGTATAGGATACCTTATTATTATGAAGACCACAAATTAAACACAGAGGAAATATAGTGTCAACACTTACTACAGAAATAGAAAAACATATTAAGAAGCTGGTAAATCCGCTTAAAGATGAAGTAGAGTTACTAGAGTCACTCAAGTTAAAACTGACTAAAAAAGAGTTAAAACTACTTAAATCTTGGGCTGATTCTATAAGTGCTGAGGAGATACAAGCACAACTTAATCTCAATGAGGAACGTTATGGAGAACTTTCTTCTAAACTTATCAAAAAACTCAATCAAGAGAGAATCAAACAGGCTATTTGTCTTTAATTTGTTATGAAGAATAACAGATTACATTTTAAGATGCATAGGAGTATAATACTCCCATGAAAAATCTCAAAAATGCCCTGCTTTTAAAACAACTATATCATCTTAAACAATTGGGATACAAATATACTTCAGTGGTACCATTTAAAGAGAATGAACCAAATTTAAAACTACCTAATACTTTAGAAGCATTAAAAAAACAGGCAACAGAGTGTCATCTTTGTGCTTTAAGTAAAAGTAGAAATAAAGTTGTATTCGGGGAAGGTGACTCTCATGCAAAACTAATGATAGTTGCTGATGTCCCTAGTGATAATGATGATATCAATGGACACATATTTACAGGGCGTTCAGGAGAGCTATTAAGTAAGATGTTAGAAAATGTTTTAGGACTATCTCGAGACGAGGTCTACATCACAAATCTGTTAAAATGTCATGCCTTAGACTCTCACTCACCTTCACCTGCAAATGTACACACCTGTTACCCTTATGTATTGAAAGAGATAGAACTTGTCAAACCTAGTATTATCCTAAGCATGGGAGAACTGGCCTATAGCTATCTTTCAAATGATGATACTTCTTTAGAAAAAGTACGAGGTACGACCTTTGTTCAAGAACAATATACGCTGATACCTACGTATCATCCTAACTATTTACTCCGTAATCCTTCTGCTAAAAAAGAAGTGTTTGCAGATTTAGTCAAACTCCAAGCATTACTGTAAGATTTCACTTCTCTTTTACTTCTGGTTCAATAAACTCCCCTTTGATAAGCCCTGCTTCATGTAAAAACTGTGAAGGTTTATAGTCTATTTTTTTGACTTTATCAAATTTTGCCAAAGAGAGATAGAGTTTATCTTTAGCACGTGTCACAGCGACATAAAAGAGTCTTCTTTCTTCTTCTATACTTGACATCATCTTACGGTTAGGAAAGCGTCCATCTACAAGGTCAATGACATACACTTCAGGGAATTCAAGACCTTTACTTGCATGCACTGTAAGCAAATTCACACCTTCACCCTCACTTAGTTCATTGCCGCCCAATACCATAGCATTGACAAAACGTCTCAACTCCTTGTATTGACGAGATAAATCAAGTAAAAGGTTTGCCTTTCTTTGTATACGTTCTTTTGCCTGTGATTTTTTCTCTTCATCTATTTCTCCACTCTTTAAACGTCCACGTTGTGTCGCCAAAAGTTCAATAATATTAGCATAAAGTTTCGAATGTATAGCAGTTTTCAATATTGCGGAAGGATTATCCATACCATGAAATGCTTTTATGAGCTCATAATAGTCTCTAAAAAATGTGACAGCATCAACCGTCATCTTAGGATGTTTGAGTAAAGGGTGCTTCATTAAAGATGGACTTAAATGCAAGCTATTAAAACGTGCAGAACTTCCTATCTCTTGGTCATCATCAAAGAGTCCAAGTTGTACATTTTTATTTGGGTTTAGTTTGGGTAAATCATATTTTTTAGGGTAGAGTACCCCTTGCAATAAATTGCCTTCACCAAAATAAAGAAAACACTGAAACAACTCTTTTGATAAAGCTGACCCCACACCTCTTGCATATTCAAATACATGAATAAATGCCATCATATCTTTAGGATTAACTAGGAGTGCCAGTAGATCAAGTAAAAACTTAATCTCCTTTGCATCAAAAAAACTTGTACCACCTTTACGTTTACAAGGTATGCCATACTCTCGTAAAGAGGCTTCTACACCATCAGCAGAAGAGTTATTGCGAAATATCACTGCAATTTGATCATTGGGTACATGCGTATGTTTTATGCTTTGTGCAATAGATTGATATTGCTCAAAAAGATCATTATACATAAGAAGCTTAGGAGGATGTGTTTTCCCATGCCTACCCACTTCTAACTTCTTTGGATAAATACGTTCATTACGCTCTATAACCCTATTTGC
>JAYEFI010000141.1:0-8400 GCA_034658615.1 Campylobacterota bacterium | reverse complement strand
AAATAATTTACTCTTGTGGTGAGAGTTTCATTTTTTGAGCTAGATATGCAGATGTTGGTGCATCAACAGTGTTAATGTGGACAACAATCCATTCTGGTGACTTATATAAAAAGTTGATAATTTTCTTTATATCACCAAAATTTTTCCATTGACTGACAGCATGATCAAGTTCAGATAAAAACATATCGTGTGCCGTTTTATGCATGGTGTAAGAAGGAAAATCATACTTTAGCATAAGACGTTCTTCATTGGCAAAGTGCTCTTTTACATGCAATAAATACTTATCTAACTTCTCTTCAAGTAGGCCTAGTTTAGATTTATCCATACTGTACTGTATAGCAAGTTTATCAATCTCGTTTAAAATTTTCACCTCATCTTCATGTGTATCTTGCATTTCTTCAACGTCTAAATGCTCAAGTTGTTCTATATATACCAGTGCCATCTCTTACCCTTTTTAATAAGTATAATAACCAAAATAAACATAGAATACTTGATAAATGTCAATACAACATTAGAGGTACTCGTTATTTAACTAATTTAGATACCATACCGTTAATTAAATTTGAGGATATTTTATGGATTTTTCTACGTTAGAGAGTTGGGGATATTTGGCCGTTGCATTTTTTGCCTTTGGTGGTTCACTCTTCATAGTTGCAGCTGCAGGTGTTTTCTCGTTTATGGGACATATGGATCTTACTATTGCACTTACTGTAGCTACTATTTCTAACTACATAGGAGATATGTTTCTCTTTTATCTTGGAAAATATCAGAAAAAAGAGATACAACCTTACTTTGCTAAGCATAAACGTAAGATAGCCCTTGCAACGCTCATTATGCGTAAGTATGGAATTGCGGCTATTTTTATACAAAAGTTTCTCTATGGTATTAAAACTTTAGTACCACTCTCTATGGCATTGTCTAAATATGATTTTAAAAAGTTTGGTTTTTACAATATTTTTGCTTCTATTGTTTTTGTTCTCACTATTGGGTTAAGTGCTTATTACTCTAGTGAAGCCATCATTGCTATGTTTGGGTACATTAAGGAAAATCCTTGGATTGCTCCTGTAATATTGTTTTCTATAGTAGGTGGAGTTTGGTTTATTATGGAAAAGATGACGAAGAAAAAAGCTTAGGCTTTCTTACTCTTCACAAACTTCTCTATGCGTCTTACACCTTCACGGATAGTCGTAATATCTGTCGCAAATGAGAATCTAAAGTAGCCTTCTGAACCAAAGCCTATGCCTGGGACTACAGCTACTCCAGTAGCTTGAAGTAACTCTTTACAAAACTCTATAGAGTCATTTGAAATATCTTTAATATTTACAAACAAATAAAATGCCCCTTGAGGTTTAAGTACAGAAAGACCTTCAACAGCATTAAAGAGTTTAACTGCTTCATCTGCACGTCCCTCAAAGGCTCTTCTCATTTGTTCAATATCATCATCTACTTCTCCTAAAAGAGCAGGGATAGCTGCTTTTTGAGTAATGGAGTTTATGTTTGATGTACTTTGAGACTGCAACTTATTCATAGCAGCAATAAGTTCTTTTTTAGGTGTTGCTAAGTACCCAAAACGCCAACCTGTCATGGCTACCGATTTACTAAGCCCATTAATTGTCACCGTTCTTTGATACATGTCATCAGAGATACTCGCAGCGGCCACAAAATCGATGCCATAAACAAGTTTTTCATACATTTCATCAGAAGCCACAATAATATCTGTACCTTCTAAAACTGCAGCCAAAGACTCTAACTCATCTTTAGAATACACAGAACCAGTAGGGTTAGATGGTGTCGTTAAAATAATCATTTTTGTCTTAGGTGTGATAGCATCTTTAAGTTGCTCAGCAGTTATTTTAAAACCATTAATCTCATCGGTATCAATAGTCACTGGTACTGCACTTGCATATTTGACAAGTTCAGGATATGTCACCCAGTATGGTGCAGGGATAATGACTTCATCACCCTCATTTAAAGTAGCCTGGAACAGGTTAAAAAGTGATTGTTTCGCTCCGTTACTTACAATGATGTCTGAAGGAGCATACTCTATGCCATTGTCTCTTTTAAGCTTTATGGAAACTGCTTCGAGTACCTCTGGTATGCCGGGTACTGCTGTATATTGTGTAAACCCCTCGTTAATAGCTTTTATAGCTTCATCTTTAATGGTTTGAGGTGTCCCAAAGTCTGGTTCTCCTGCAGAAAAAGAAAGAATGTCTTTCCCTTGTGCTTTTAAGTCTCTAGCAAGAGAAGAGATAGCAATAGTAAGTGATGGTGATAGTGTCTGTATACGATCAGATAACATAGTGAACCCTTAGATATAAATTCAATTATTATACCTAAATGAGGGTTTAATTACTCCATAGAATGGATAAAATTATCATATATCTCTTCTAATTCGTGGTCTTTTTTCTTGATGGCATCTTGTTTTGTTTTTGGAAGGGCATCTTCTAGTACTTCTATACGTTTAAGTAAATAATCAAAAATCTCTTTATTGACATCGGGGATGACGTTGTGTCCTAGGCGTGTACTCTCTTTTTCGCATTGCAATACACGTGCAGGTATGCCCACAGCCGTGGCACCCATAGGTACATGTTTAACCACAACAGAGTTTGCACCTATTTTTGCATTGTTACCTATGTTTATGTTACCTAGTATTTTTGCACCTGTACCAATGACTACATTGTTACCAATGGTAGGGTGTCTTTTTCCTTTAGAAGTACTTGCACCACCAAGTGTCACTTGTTGATAAATAAGAACATCATCACCGATGATAGTTGTCTCACCAATGACTACACCCATACCATGATCGATAAATACTCTACGTCCCAAAGTAGCACCAGGGTGTATGTCTATAGTGGTTAAAAATGTGCCAATCGCTGAAATGAAACGTGGTATAAAACGTAGACCTTTTTTATATATCCAGTGTGCTATACGGTGAAAAAAAAGTGCCCATAATCCTGGGTAGTTAAATATAAGTTCAAAAGTAGAATGCAGGGCTGGGTCATTTTTTTTCACATTTTTAAAGTCTTCTATGATGAGAGAAAATAGATTCATGAGTGATCCTCGCTTGTATTTTGCGTCGCCTGTATCGTTTTAAGATAGCTGTTTTCGCTTAAGTAAAGATAGATTTTACCTAAAAGTTCTCTCTTTTCTTCTTGAGAAATATGCTTAGATTCTTCTATGCGGTACTTTAATGTTTTATCTATGATACTAGTGTCATAGTCTAAATCTTCTAGAACATCCATAAGGTTTTGTGCTTCTATAAGCTTGTCTATGCGGTACTTTCCATCTTTGTCAAAGTGGATGACTGCTTCAGTAGGATGGGTAAAAAGGTTATGTTTCATGCCTAGTACTTCTTGGTAAGCACCTGTAAGGAAAAAGGCCAAGAAGTACTCCTCTTTACTTACATCTATATCGTGTAAATGAAGAGGTAGTTCACGGTTAAAACCTATTTCCCCATCACTGTCACATGTGATGTCCCAAATACTCGCGGGGTTTGTAGGTGTTGTGTCTAGTTTATTGAGTGGCATGACAGGAAACTGCTGTGCTAAACCCCAAAAATCGGGTAAAGATTGAAAGGCAGAAAAGTTTACTAAGTATTTCTCTTGTATACGGTCTTGAAGTCTCTTAAGTTCATCAGAACCTTCTTCACGAAGAAGATAAATAGATTTTTTGATAATCAAGTTTACAAGTATTTCTGTGTTAGAACGGTCTTCAAGATCAATATATCCTAAATCAAAAAGTGTCAATAGGCTCTCCATGTGATCGAGCGCATCATGGAGGTACTCGCGCGCATGTTTTCGTGAAAGAGAACTGTATAGGTCATGTAGCTCTTCAATGAGTGGTGGGTTAACTTTTTTTAAACGTAAGCCTTTTTCATGATACTCTTGAGAAAAAAGTTCTAATACGGGTGCCACAAGTACAGAATGAGAAGCAGCAATGTAACGTCCAGACTCTGTAAAAATGTCTGGCTCTTCAACCTTTTTACTTTTAGCAATTTCTTGCATCAGGTAAACCACATCATTGGCAAACTCTTGTAGTGAATAATTACGTTCTTGTTTTCCCTCATGTTGACTATACTCGACAGCCAATCCACCCCCTATATTGATAGCCTCTAAAGCATGAGCACCACGCATCTTAAGCTCTGCATAAATATTTCCAGCTTCACGTAAAGCTTTTTTCAGTGGTGCAATGTCTGACATTTGTGAACCAATATGAAAATGTATCATCCATAATTTACTCAATAAATTATGCTTTTTTAGCATTTCATAGGCTTCGAGTAACTCTGTAGAAGTGAGTCCAAACTTAGACGAATAACCCCCACTTTTTGCCCATATACCTATGCCTGCACTATGTAGACGTATGCGTACACCAATTTTAGGTGCTATGGGCTTGGAGAGTCCTTCATTAAATTCGTCATTCACCTGAATAATAGTCTCTAGTTCACCCAGTCCTTCTATGGTCACTGTGATGTTGTGTCCCATTTTTGACGCAATAAAACAAAGCGAAATCATCTCTTTGTCTTTAAACCCATTTACAGTTATGGGAGCACCTAGAGGTGTTTTAGTCATAGCAATGATGAGTTCTGCTTTTGAACCAGCTTCAAGTCCATAGTTGTAGTCTTTAGAGACATTCATAAGTGACTCTATGAAGTTTGGAAACTGATTGACCTTGAGAGGAAAGACTGCTTGAAAGTCACCTTTATAGTTAAACTCTTTTTTGGCTTTCTCAAAGGTAGAAAATAGAGTGGAGATTTGTTTTTCAATTAAGTGAGGAAAACGAAGAAGTAAAGGCCCCTTATAGCCCTTTTCACGTATTTCCTGTGTTATTTGAAGTAGGGAGGGTTTAGAAGCATGATTAATGTTAATGGTGTCATTGTCTATGAAAAAGTTATCATCACCCCAAATGTTTAGACCAAAATGCTTCATAAATTTGCCTCGTTAATTATTGGGCTAATTATATCAAAAGTAATTTGCGTTAGTGTTTATTTTATGTTATGATACGTTTGAAGAGAGAGTTTTACCTCTCTCTAGTGTTTTAACGAGTACTTAACCATCGTAAGATGGCAAGTATAATCGCTAGTATGAAAATAATATCGTTCATTATTTTCACCACCTCCCACAGTTATAAATTTAACTTGGGTTCAAACAGCAGTTCGTACCTGTTGTTTGACTAACAAGTTAGAACTGCATCACAATTTTACCTCAAATTTTATATTTCTGTTGAAAGCATGGCAAATTGACATGGAATTTACTAAAACTCCTCTAGTTCAACTGTCTTCTCTTCCTTACTCTCTAAGTCTTTCACCCACACCGTACCATTGGCTAGTTCATCTTCCCCTATGAGTACTACATAACGTGCATCCACTTTGTCTGCACCTTTCATGTGACTTTTGAAGCCTTTTGAGTTGTACTCTAGGGTTACTCTAGTCTCTTTTCGTTTTGCTGTTGCTATGGAGAAGAGAGACTCTACTGCATCTTCTGTCATAGCACCTAAGTAGATACCGTCACGCGTAGATTCTGGCATTTTTACCAGTTCCATGATGCGTTCTATCCCTATGGCGAACCCTACAGCAGGGGTAGGTTTACCATCTAAGAACTCTACAAGTTTGTCATAGCGTCCACCGCCAGCGATGGCAGATTGTGAACCTATGTTATTACTCACAAACTCAAAGGCGGTTTTGTTGTAGTAGTCTAGTCCACGTACTAGGTTGGTGTCTACTTCGTATGTGATGCCTGCATTGTTTAGTAGAGCGGTAAGTTTGTTAAAGTCTCTATCACACTCTTCACAAAGGTTTGTGATGAGCTTTGGTGCATTAGTGAGGAGTGACTGACATGTTTTGTTTTTACAGTCAAGCACACGGATAGGGTTTGTCTCTATGCGTCTATTACAGTCTTCACAAAGCTCGGACTTTATCTCAGTTAAAAAGCTTACTAAGTTCTTTTTGTAGGGAGGCATACACGTGGTACACCCTAGTGAGTTTATCTGTAAGTCAAAGCCTATGCCAAGTGCTTCGAAGATTTGGCTTATCATGGTGATGATTGTAAAGTCTTCATAGACGCTAGCCTCACCAAAACTCTCACACCCAAACTGATGAAACTCTCTTAGTCTGCCTTTTTGTGGACGTTCATAGCGAAACATAGGCCCATAGTAGTAAAACTTCTGCTTTACAGGCTGACGGTCTAACTTTGCATGCACAAAAGCACGTACCACACCAGCAGTACCTTCTGGACGCATACACACATCGTTGTCACCTTTGTCCATAAACTGATACATCTCTTTAGAGACAATGTCGGAGCTGTCACCCACAGAACGCTTAAACAATGCAGTCTCTTCGAGTATAGGTGTTTCTATGTAGCCATAGCCATAACGTTTTGCTATAGTAGTCGCAGTATCAACGATGAAATTAAATCGTTGGCTATCTTCAAACGTGAGGTCTTTCATACCTCTAAGTGGGTTTATCATTGTTTCTACCTTTGTAGGGGGCGATTGCCATCGCACCAGTGTGAATATATTGATGGAATTATAGCTCTAAATAGCTCAATATCTTTTGATGGATGTTTTCTATGCTATCTGTAGCATCAACTTCTAGGTAGTCAATATCAAGTTTTTGTAGACTTTCTTGCATTTTGTTTTGTACATTTAGCAGATATTCTAGCCCACGCAACTCTATACCGTCTAACTCTTTTTGTGAGGTACGTTCTGTAAGTGTTTTCATATCGGTCAGAAAAAGTACTACTTTGTCTGGTAATTGGTCTTCAAGTGCAAATTTGTTAAGTTGTACCAGTTCATCAAAGTTAAAATCACCATTGGCCAACGCATATCCTATGCCAGAGAGAAAACCTCTGTCAGAGATGAGGACTCTGTCTTTATTTGGTTTGATGACTTCTTGGTAGTGTTCTGCACGGTCAGCCAAGAAAAGTAAGAGTTCTGCACGTTTGGAAGCTAGGGCATCAGCAAGGAGTATCTCTCTGGCTTTGACACCAAAGGGTGTACCTCCAGGCTCTTTAGTGACGACAAGCTCAGGGTTTTTGTCTGAGATGAGGTCTATTTGCGTACTTTTACCACAAGTGTCTATGCCTTCGAAGAGTATATACATTATTTTTGATACGCTTTTATCATCTTGAGTGCAGTAGGGTGTAAGAGATGGTCTACTTTTCCGTTAAAAGGTAAGATGGAACGTACCACTGAAGAACTCACATACCCATACTCTAGGCTAGGCATGAGGAAGATAGTCTCTAGCTCTTTCTTAAGCGAAGTGTTGGCATACCCCATTTGTAGTTCATACTCGAAGTCACTTACCGCTCGTAGACCACGTATGATGATGTTTGCATTTAGCTCATCCGAGAGGTCAACCAGTAACCCCTCAAGGCTTACGACTTTTATCTTAGGAAAGTCTTTGGTAGTAGCTTTAACCATAGCAATGCGTTGTTCTAGTGTAAACATAGGCTTTTTTGAAGCACTTGTAGCCACGGCTATAGTGATTTCATCAAACATTTTACATGCACGTTCCATGATGTCTAAGTGTCCTACAGTCACGGGGTCAAATGTCCCGGGGTAGAGAGCTCGTTTAATACTACTCATTATTTCCATCTTTCATACAAGTTATTTTCTATGCCTAAGACATCATACCATTTTCCGATGATAAACTTCTCCATATCTTCAAGGCTAGAAGACTCAGAGTAGTAACCCATCACAGGAGGAGCTATGATGACACCTAGCGTTGCTAGTTTTTGCATATTTTCTAAAGCTATAGCAGAAAAGGGCAACTCACGAGGAGCAAGAAGCAATTTCTTTTGCTCTTTTATGGCTACAGCTGCCACACGGGTAGGGAGGTTATCACTTATGCCACATGCTACTTTGGCTAAAGTGTTCATGCTACAAGGTATGATAGCTGTGGCATCGACTCTAAAAGAACCAGAAGAGATACTCGCTGCAATATTTTCACTACTATGTAAGGTTACATTTTTGTTTTCAAAGCTATCAACAGTTAGGGCATTAGAAGAGACAACTACATGTGCTTCAATATGCTTAGGTAAGTAGTCTACAAACTTTCTACCAAGTTGTACACCTGATGCACCGGTTATTGCTACGACGAGTTTCATCTTATGCCTTAAGTTTAATTGTAAGGATTATAGCAAAAAGTATTTAAAAATTTTGGATTGTTTGTGTGTTGGTGGAGCGGGCGAAGGGATTCGAACCCTCGACAGCCTGCTTGGAAGGCAGGAACTCTAGCCACTGAGCTACGCCCGCATTAGATTATATATTGAAAATAATCAAACTTGGAAAAACCTAGAGGAACTATAGACAAACGCAGGTATATTGTAGCTTAAATTAGTATTACAGTCCCCACTAATGGAACTTTAAACCTCTTGTCCATTATTGCCTGAAATCAACAAAAAA
>JAYEFI010000140.1:0-2019 GCA_034658615.1 Campylobacterota bacterium | reverse complement strand
CATCTTAGTTTGAAGGAAATATATGAAAATTTTATGGATGTTAGTTATGGTATTAAGTATGAATACCTATGCACAAACACTAGAAAAAAAGATTGGGCAAATGCTTATGGTTGGGTTTCATGGTACAACAGCTACTCCTGGCACGCAAATATGTAAAGATATAAAAAAATATAACTTAGGTGCTGTGATACTGTTTGACTATAATCCTGTAAACAAAAACAAGCCTAAAAACATTGCCACTAAAGCACAGCTTAAAAAACTTACGGCACAACTACAAGCATGTTCTAGTAATGGTAAATTGCTTATTGCAGTTGACCAAGAGGGTGGAAAGGTACAACGTCTTAAAAGTAAATATGGCTTTTATGGTAAGTTTCCTAAGGCATCTGATGTAATAAAAATGGATCAAAACAAAATTAAAAGTACCTACACCAAAATGAGTAAAGAGCTTAAATCTGTAGGGATTAACTATGACTTAGCTCCTGTGGTAGACTTGGACATTAATATGAAAAACCACGTTATTCATGGTTTAGGTCGTTCTTTTGGAAAAGAGCCTAAGCTTGTAGCAAAATATGCTTCTACGTTTATAGATGCTATGCATACACATGGTGTACTCACTTCACTCAAACACTTCCCTGGACATGGCTCTTCGGTAGGTGATACACACAAGGGTTTTGTCGATGTGACAAACCTTTGGCAAAAAGTAGAACTAGAACCCTACAGACTGCTTAGCCACAAAGCAGATACTGTCATGGTAGCACATGTGTTTAACAAGCGTATAGATGCAAAATACCCAGCGACACTTTCTGCTAAAACGGTCAATGGGCTGTTACGTCAAAAGTTAGGTTTTCATGGCGTGGTGATTACCGATGATTTACAAATGGGAGCGATTAGTCAAAAGTATGGATTGAAAAAAACACTCAACCTTGCCATAGGTGCGGGAAATGACATACTTCTTATAGGAAATCAACTAGACCCTAGAAAAGTCAAAACATCTAAAAAACTAGTTGAGACTATTGCATCATTGGTGAAAGAGGGTAAGGTAAGTAAGTCACGTATTGAAGCGTCTTATGCACGTATACAGAAGTTAAAAGAAAAATTGTAAATGTATATAAACGATTACAAAGAGATATATTTAGCATTATAAAAACATAAACAGTCAGTATGTTAATCGTTTAGTGATATAATACGGTCAATATACTGATTGGATAAAAATGATAGCACAACTTATAAAATACTCTACTGCAAAATTGACACAAACGCTACCTTCTTATCAGAGGTTTCTTTTTAAAAAAATAGATTTTTCATCAAAACTTATAGGTATCATAGGTGCTAGGGGTGCAGGAAAAACTACTTTAGCACTACAGTATTTAAAACAATTAGACATGAGTACAGATGAATTTCTCTATATCTCTTGTGACCATCCACTTATAGCATCAAAAACGTTATTTGAAATTGCTGAGGAGTTTTCTCAGTATGGGGGTAAAGTTTTGGTTATAGATGAGATACATAAAAAAGAAAACTTCTGTATAGAGTTGAAAAATATTTATGACTTTTTTTCTATACAAGTTCTTTTTACAGGCTCTTCTGCTATTCACTTAGAAAATTGTCAAAGTGATTTAAGTAGACGAGCATTAATATATAGATTGCCAGAGCTATCATTTCGAGAATACATAGAGTTGAAGACAGAACATAGATTTGATGCTGTGAGTTTAGAAAATATTTTGGACAATCACTTAGATATGAGTAATAAAGTTATGGAAAAAATAAAACCATTAAAATATTATGAAGCATATATTAAGTCTGGTGCGTATCCTATTTTCCTAGAAGGAGAAGAGAGTTATTTGCAGAGACTCATAGAAATCATCAATGAAACTATCACTTCTGATATAGCAACTATTTATAATGTACCTGTAAAAAACACCGCTTCACTACATAAACTTTTAGAGGTTATCTGTAGAAGCGAACCTTATGAAATTAATTATGAGAAAATATCTACAGTTTCAGGTATATCTAGAAACA
>JAYEFI010000139.1:0-8501 GCA_034658615.1 Campylobacterota bacterium | reverse complement strand
GGTTCTATGATGGCTTTTACGCCTGCGGCTGCGGCTGCGTCTATGCTGTCTCTAAATGGGAAGAATGCTTCAGATGCCATGGCTGCACCACTTATATCTAAGTCCATCTCTTTGGCTTTTTTGAGTGCACATTGTGCAGCGTCTACACGGCTGGTCATACCCATACCTACAGCTACCATGGCTGAGTCTTTTACGTAAACCACACAGTTAGACTTTGTAAGTCCTGCTACTTTCCATGCTATTTCTAAGTCTTTCATCTCTTGTTCTGAGGCTGTGAGTGTAGACTGTTTTTTAGCATTGTGTACTTCGTTGTCACAAATGCAGTCTGAGTTTTGGTAGACAAAACCACCATCTACATGCTTAAAGTCATGAGAGTCTTTAGACATTACTAGCTTTGTGCCACCTTGCAAAAGACTATTTTGTGAGAAAAGTTTAAGACGTTTTTTCTTGTTAAACACTTCTAAGGCTTCTTCAGTAAAGTCTGCTGCCATCACCACTTCTAAGAAAATTTCATTCATTTTCTCAGCCAGTGGTGCATCTACTATGCCGTTTACTGCTACTACTCCACCAAAGGCAGACACTGGGTCACAACGCAAGGCTTCAGTGTAAGACTCCATCAAAGAACCCTTAATGGCAAAACCACAAGGGTTACCATGCTTGACTATACATACCGCTTCTTCATCTCCAAAGCTAGATGCAATTTTTAGTGCACCATTGACATCATTAATATTATTAAAAGATGCTTCACCTTTGACTTGTTTGAAGTTGTCTGAAAAATGAGAGTCAAACTCATACAAAGCACCCTTTTGGTGCGGGTTCTCACCATAACGTGTTTGGAAAGACTTTTTACCCGTAATAAACTGATACTCCCCAAAGCCATCATTAAACCTACCATTCATGTAGTTGGCTATCATGGAGTCATACGCTGCAGTGTGTTCAAAAGCTTTTATCATAAGTCCACGTCTAAATTCTAATGTATCTTCTTTATTGGTTAATGCAGATAACACAGAAGTATAATCATTTGCATCTGTAACTATTAGTACATCATTAAAGTTTTTAGCAGCAGAGCGAACCATGGTTGGTCCACCGATGTCGATGTTTTCTATAATCTCATCAAAATCTTCGGTTCTTTCTATGGTTTCTTTAAACGGGTAAAGATTCACACATACAAGGTCTATACCTTCAACACCAAGCTCTTTAGCTTGTGCCACGTGTGCATCGTCACCACGTTTATGAAGTATGCCTCCATGCACATAAGGATTAAGGGTTTTTACACGCCCTTCAAAACACTCTGGAAACTTGGTCACTTCGTCTATCTCTATGACTTTAACACCCGCCTCATTGAGCTTCTTGTATGTACCACCAGTAGAGATTATCTCCCAACCTTGACTCTCTAAACCTTGGGCAAATTCTACAATGCCTGCTTTATCACTAACGCTTAATAATGCTCTCATATCTTAAAAGCCTTCCATAAAAAATATTCGCGATTATAACTAAATGTGACTTTAAAGCACTATTTGGCTAAAATTCCCTTCATAATAAAAACTCATTTGTTTAAGGAAACACCATGTCAGACTCTTGCAAAACTCCCACTTGTGAAAAAGCCTATATCACTACCCCTATCTATTATGTAAACGATATTGCTCATATTGGTCATGCCTATACGACTATTATTGCCGATACCCTTGCACGTTATTCACGTATGTCTGGACTCGACACCTACTTTCTTACTGGTACAGACGAACATGGTCAAAAAATAGAAGAAGCGGCTAAAAGCCGTGGTAAAACAACACAAGCCTATGCAGATGAAATCTCTGCAACGTTTAAAAACCTATGGGATGACTTTGACATCTCTTATGACAAGTTTATTCGTACTACTGATGAAGATCATAAAGTAGGTGTACAAAAAGCGTTTACTAAAATGCATGAAAATGGTGATGTCTACAAAGACACCTATAAGGGACACTACTGTATTTCTTGTGAGACCTTCTTCCCTGCTATTCAGCTGGTCGATGATGAGTTTTGTCCAGAGTGTGGTAAAAGCACTACTATAGTAGAAGAGGAGTCTTACTTTTTCAAACTTTCTGCGTATGAAGATAAACTTTTAAAATACTACGAAGAGAACCCAGAGTTCATTTTACCAAAAAGCAAACGAAATGAAGTCATACGTTTTGTTGAAGGTGGACTCACCGACCTTTCTATTACAAGAACATCGTTTGATTGGGGTGTAAAGCTTCCTACGGAGTTTAATGACCCAAAACATGTCATGTATGTATGGTTAGATGCCCTCATGAACTACCTGACAGCACTTGGCTATGGTGGCGAAGATGAAAAAATGGACCAATGGCCTGCACGTGTGCACCTCATAGGTAAAGACATTTTACGTTTTCATGCCATTTACTGGCCAGCATTTCTCATGAGTCTTGACATGCCACTCCCAAAACATATTGCTGCACATGGTTGGTGGACACGTGATGGTGAAAAAATGTCAAAATCCAAAGGCAATGTCGTCAACCCTAAAGAGGTAGCAGATGCCTATGGACTAGACAACTTCCGTTACTTTATGCTCCGTGAAGTACCTTTTGGTGGCGATGGTGACTTTAGCCAAAAAGCACTGATTGACCGTATTAACTCTGATTTGGGTAATGACCTTGGTAACTTACTTAACCGTGTTATAGGTATGTCTGGTAAATACTTTGAAGGGCAAGTTGACTCTAGTCATGTTGCACAGTACTACCAAACAGAACTTGATGAAGTACACGCTTCACTTGACCTACTAGAACCACTGCTTTATGACATGCAAATACACCGTTACCTAGAAGAGCTATGGAGACCACTCACCGTAGCCAATAGAGCCATAGACAAATACGAACCATGGAACCTTATGAAAAATGGCAAAGAAGAAGAAGCCATGGCACTTAACGGTCTCATAGCAGCCATTTTGGCAAAAGTCTCTGTGATGCTCTACCCTGTCATGCCAGCAGTATGTACTAAAATTTCTAACGCCCTTTGCTTTACCATAGACCATGACTCTTGGAAAACATTGGCCAAAGGAAAAGAGTTACTCTCACCGTTTAACTTAAAAAAGATAGACCCTCTCTTTCCACGTATAGAAGAGCCTCGTCTCACACAAATAGAACCAATAGATAGTACTGAACCAGTGAAGAAAAAAGAGAAAGCAGTAAAGAATGAGGGCGATACTACAGAAGGTATAGCACTTATAGGCATCGACCAATTTTTCCAAACATCTCTTAAAGTAGGTACAGTCATCAAAGCCGAAGAAGTACCAAAAAGTAAAAAACTTCTATTACTTCAAGTCGATGTGGGAGAAGAAAAACCGCGACAAGTGGTTGCAGGTATCAAAGAATGGTACTCCGCAGAAGATATGTTGGGGACACAAGTCTCAGTGGTAGCCAACCTCAAACCAGCAAAACTTATGGGACTCAAATCTGAAGGTATGCTTCTAGCAGCCAAAGATGAAGATGGTCTATGTATGATACGCCCTGAAAAGCCAAAAAAAGCCGGAACACCTATAGGGTAAACAATGAAAATAGAAGATATCGTAAACCTCTCTGAGGGAACACTCAGCAATGAGCCAAAAGTACAAGCCATTTCATCGGCCACTGTTTATGTCTCCAAGGTTGAGCATGGCGACTTGTTTTTCTCCTCTAACCAAGAAGAGATAGACCAAGCCATTAAAAATGGTGCCTATGCTATTGTCTACGATGATGAGACTATTGTACGCCATGATGATGAAATAGCATGGATACTCGTCTCAGACATACAACTCGCCGCCTTTAAGCTTGTTCGTTATGTCATCATCAAAAAAGAGGCACAATTCTTTTTACTCTCCCCACATGAACTTACATTTACAAAAATGATACTCACACATAAAACAAATATTTCATTCATATCTCATGAATGGCGTAAAGCTTTTGAACAGATACTCAATACCGATGGTACGCTTTATGTAGGCACAGATACATCACTCATGAAAATGATAAAACCAGACATACAAAAACTAGAACGTGATGTTGATGGATATGTCGTCTTTGATACACTCTTTAAAACCACATTTAAAGTAGGTGGCTACGTTTACCAAGAAAAAGACCTCATTCCCTTTCATTTAGAGTATCTTTTAAGAGTCATACACTTTTGTAAAGACAATGCCTTGCCTTACGACATTGAACGTCTTCAGTACACTAAACATTTTCACCCTGTGTTTATTGATGCTCAGCTTAACAGTACCAACGCCAGCAAAAGTGACAAAGTAGCCATTTTTACAGACAACATACCTGACATTGTAGAAGCAAGAGAGTATATCAAGCGTTCAAATACATGGGTAAAGGGGATTGTCCTTACCCCACCTAAAACAAAAGTACCGGGTATAGACAGACCTCACTGGTTTGAAAATGCAGAAGAGATAAGAGAGATTTTAAAAAATACACTTTTTAACTACGCCTTCATACTTAATGCCGATAGAAAGATTTTACATACTATAAAAGAAGAAAATCTACTTTTTTAATGATGAAAAAGATACTGAAAAATACTTACAATAAAATCTATCTTATAGTCACTATTTTTCTATTTTCAACAACCCTTATTTATCATTTAACACCTATCAAGTCTGGCAATAAAACATTCTACCTTGCCAATACAAGTACCTCTAATATTATAGACACTTTACAAAAACATGACTATTCCCTAAACTGGCTAGATAAAATTGTATTTTCACTGCTACCAAAGCCTAAAAAAGGTTGGTATACCCTCAAAGAAGAAAACATACACCGATTGTCTTTTTTTCATACCATTAAGCAAAGTAAAACCAAAACTTTCAATATTAAGGTGTTTGCTGGAGAGAGTACCATAGAAGTCTGTAAACGCTTAGCCAATGATTTACACATAGATGAGGGAGATACACTACATGAATACATTAACTATGCCACATACCTAGAAGCAGATATACTCGCAGGATCCTATGCTATAGCAAACAATGCTAATGCACAAGCTGCCATACTTGCACTTTTTCATGAAACGAATGAAAAGCTTTCCAAATTACTTCCTTTAAAAAAAGAAAAAGAGGTTAATCAGATACTTACTATCGCATCTATTATCCAAAAAGAAACCAACGACCCAGAAGAGATGTATTTGGTCTCATCAGTTATACAAAACAGACTCAAAAAAAAGATGCGTCTACAAATGGATGGTACACTCAATTATGATGAATATAGTTCAAAAATTGTTACCTCTTCCCAAATAAAAGAGGACAATAGCTTCTACAATACATACAAAAATTCAGGGTTACCCCCTCTTCCTGTTTCTACTGTTAGCATAGATGCCATCGAAGCAACACTCAACCCAAAACATACCAAATACCTCTACTTTATGCTAGACAAAGAGGGAAAACACACGTTTAGCACAAACTACAAAACACATTTAGAACATGTCAAACAGTTTAAATCTTCTTTATAAGTATCATGTTTTTATCATTGGTTCTACATACTCTACACTCATACATTTTTGCTAGTATCTCAAAAGTTTTGGGTCTAAAAAAGACTATATGCGTAGGGTCTTGATGATAATACCACGTTTTAAACACTTCCATACTATTGGCATGAAACTGGGTCTGAATAGCAAGAAAACCACCCTTTTTAAGACCTTTGACTAAACTAGCAAATACCTCACGTGGTTGGGACAGATGTTCAAATACTTCAGTGGAAACAATGAGGTCATACACTTTATCTACCTCTAATGTATCTGGATGATAAATAGGGTCATAGTAATCACAAGAAATACCCTCTTTTTCAAGCATCGTAGACAAAATAGTACTTTCTCCACAACCAAAGTCTAAAGCCGACTCTACACCATCAATTTGTGGGAGTATGAAGTCTAAAAAACGCTGAAAATAAGCAATATACCCCCTATCGTTACTGTCATTTGTATGTAAGTCATAACGCTCTTTTTGACTGGTTAAGTTTTGATATATATCTGGAGATTTTAAAATATATTCACATGCTGCACAATAGTAATAGACAATACTAGATTTAGTATCTTCAAAACTTTGCGTTTTTTTTGTACAAATATGACAATCCAAATTTTATCCTTTTTCATCCTTTTAATGTCTGTTATGTTACTATGTAGTTTATTAAAATTAGGATGCTTTTATCATGAAAAGAAGAGACTTTTTAACAACTACTGCACTAGGTGCAACAGCAATGACACTGGGTGCATGCCATAGAGCAGAAGAAGAAAATAATGACAATACTACGCAAATGCCTAAAGCTAAAAAAGTCACACTCAAATTGGCAACATCATGGCCTGCACATTTCCCAATCATGGGTACAGGGGTAGACAACTTTGCTAAACGTTGTTTTGAACTCTCTGGTGGTACACTAGAGATTAAAATATTTCCTAAAAATATCTTAGTCCCTGCACTACAAGTCTTCGATGCCACCTCTGCAGCCCAAATAGATGCGTTTCACTCAGGTGTGTACTACTGGAAAGGGAAAAACCCTGCCTTTTCCATATTTGGTGGCATGCCTTTAGGACTTACAAGTGAAGAGATGATAACATGGATGAAATTTGGTGGTGGCTATGCATTATGGAGAGAAATGTATGCAAAGTTTAACCTATACCCTCTCATAGGTGGTACCACTGGTCCACAAATGGGTGGCTGGTTTAAAAAAGAGATAAAATCGCTCGCAGATTTGCAAGGACTCAAAATGCGTATTCCAGGACTTGGTGGAGAAGTGATGAAAAAACTAGGTGTAAACCCTGTACTCTTACCTGCTGGCGAACTCTACACAGCACTAGAACGTGGTACCATAGATGCCACAGAATGGGTAGGACCAGCACTCGATAGCATGATGGGCTTCTCCAAAGCTGCACCCTTTTACTATACAGGTTGGCATGAGCCTGGAAGTATCTTAGAAATTACTTTTAACAAAACAAGATGGGACAAACTAAGTGACACCCACCAAGCTATCATCACAGCTGCAAGTGAAGAGATGACTGCTACCATGCTTCAAGAATTTAGATATAAAAATGCAAAAGCACTCCAAGAATTACCTACTAATGTACAAATCAAAACATTTCCCAAAGATATGATGGATGCCACAAAAGTAGCTCTAAAAGAGGTACTCTTAGAAGAGAGTACAAAAAGTGACGATTTTAAACGTGCATTAGAAAGCTATGAAGCATTCGTAAAAATAAATAAACCTTTTGATGACATTAGTACAAAAAACTTTTTAAATATTAGAGGCTAAGAAGCATAAGAGATAAAGACCTGTATCTTTTATGCTGTTCATTCGTCATCCAAGTACTTTAGTGTCACAAATAGTGATGCACTTTTTAGATTCAATATCAACTTTTAAATCTTTTACATCTAATACGAACTACCATCTAGTAACAGTTGCCGTCTATGCATACCAGTAAACATCATGTAAAATATAAGAAACAACATGACAAAGCCACCCAATGCAAAAAAGGGTAAAAATTCATTAGGACTTGACTTTATTGTACTATGCACAATTACCCCAATACCAGAAAATGAGATTTGTAAAAGTATTAAAAACCATACTGTTTTTTTTACATCATTGAGAAAAAAGTGAGCCAATATATGATGTAAATGTGTTTTATCTGGGCTAAAGGGTGATCTCCCTCGTCTTATCCTTCTTACCATGACTATAAGTGTGTCAAGTATGGGTATAGCTGCAATATATAGAACTGAGACAGGGTGTATATACTCTATACTAAACACAGCGAGTATAGAGATAATGAATCCGAGTGCTAAAGACCCACTATCACCCATAAATATTTTTGCGGGATGCCAATTAAGTAACATAAAGCCAACCAAGCTTGCTAGGGTAAAACTAGCGAGTATCCACATGATGTCATTGTTGTTTACGTAAGCAAAATATCCAAAAAATCCAATAATCACCATGCTGATACTACCAGACAATCCATCTAAACCATCTATGAGATTTACGGCATTTGTAAATCCTGCAAGTGCCACCATGCCAAAAGGTAATGCAAACCAACCAAGCGTAAGCTCATACCCAAACCACTCACCAAGTGACTCAATACCAAAACCATACCACCACAGTAACGCTGTTGCGACAAATATAGCTATAAACTTTGCTTTAGGAGGGGCATCTTTATGGTCATCAAGCACACCAATAGCAAACACCATAAAAATGGCTACAAAGATGTACCAATGACCAAACACTAAGTCCCATCTAAATAATACAACACCAATAAACATAGCTAGTATAAACCCTATGCCCGCCCCACGAGGAACACTGTTGGCATGAGAACTTCTTTCATTGGGTATATCTATAAGTCCTAACTTTGGTGAATAATGGATAATGACCTTAATTAGAATAAATGATAATAATGTTACAAGTAAATAAAATAATATTGTCAATGCCTAACCTTTTTAATGAATTGCTCAATACTTGTTTACATACTAAATAAGTTTGATATTTCTAAAACCTTAAAAC
>JAYEFI010000138.1:0-2038 GCA_034658615.1 Campylobacterota bacterium | reverse complement strand
TCATCAATCCGTATCTAGCACAACTAGGATCGGCTATTATCTATACCCTGAGTTCATTTATTTTGGCTAAACTATTTGTGTTTTAGCAGTTTAACACTTTGCACTCGGAAGTGGAGACTTCAGTCCCGCAGTCCCATGAAATGGGACTGTGGGAGTGCTCGTAGGAAATACCCTTGAGGTGAAACTATCCACTTCCAAGGGAAAATGCTTAGTTTAATAGTATTGACCCCCCCATATTTTTATAAAATATTATGTTATACTTATTGCATCAATACTAAAAGGAAAAACGATGCAATCAAATCTTTTAAAATTTATATTTCTGCTATCTACATTAAATACTATGTTATTCTCAGCAACACCAATACCACTTCCTGTACCAATTATTGAACCGATATGCCCAAATAACTATAAACCAGTATGTGGGAGTGCTGTTGTATCTGAGTTGCAAGAAGAAAAATTAAGAACTTTTGCTAATCAATGTAAACTGGAACATACAACTTATCCGCATACTTTTAAGTATCAATATGATGGAGAATGTACTGTAAAAAATGCCTATAATCATACTGATAAAATACTTACTTGTGATAAATACCCCTCAACTACTACAGCTCATGATATACATATGAATGATTTAAATACTAAACTAGACACTCTTTATCCTGCATATACCCATATCTTATCCCATAATGATGTGCAAACTTTTCCCTCAGATGTTGAGTTTAACCCTTTGAGTCTTATGTTTATTGATTCTGAAGGAGAACTAAAACATTCTGTTACAATTGAAGGTAAAGGGACATGGTTTTCAGATATTAACCTGATAGGATTCGTACCTGATATGAGTAATAGTAATGAAAGCAATATTACTTCAAGTATTCAGTATGTAATTAATAATAATTGTGATTATAATAAGAGTGTCAGCAAACCTGCCAATATTTCTATCAATATGAGTTACACAACGCCTTATCTAGGGTTTGGTATTGGTCAGTGTTTCAGTCAGTTAAGAACAGTTGATGCCATAGATGATGCTGTCCTTTTAGAAAAAAACGAGCACATAAAAGTTATATCTGTTTTGGATAATGATGACAACTATGCAAGTGCCACTCATTTTCTTTTTGCAAGTCTACGTCTTTTAGATAAAGAGCAAACAATAAAACGAAAAATACATATAGAAAATGAAGGTACTTGGCTAGCCGATACAAATGCAGGTCAAGTTGTATTTGTCCCAGAAAAGAACTTTAAAGGTTCTTCCGAGGTCAGCTATACTATACACAGTAAATGTAGCTATCAATACGAACCAAACCGTTATCCTGATGCAAGTAGAGCCAAGATTAAAATCACTAAGGCTACACCAACTCCCACACCAACCCCAGTACCATGTCCTAAAGTAAAAAATCTTGTATGTGGAGAAGAAAACCTTTGTCTTACTAATGTAACAGGTGAAACAACTTGTCTCCCTACTATAGCACGCAAAAAAACATACCAAAATACTTGTGAATTATTTAAAGCTGGTGATGTATTTTTGTATGAAGGAGAGTGTCATAGAGCGACACCAACACCTACCCCTACAGTCACACCAACTGCAACTCCAAGCCCTACGCCTACACCAAAACCCATACAAAAAACTGAACTAAAAGTAGTAACCCTAACAACAGCAGAACCTACAAACACAACAAAAACCATCTCAAAAGATGATGGTTCTGCTTCTAGTACTTTGAGTATGCTACTGACAGGTTCACTCACATTACTTATAGGTATTTTAACTATGAGAAGAGAGGAGCTGTAAAACTTCTTATAACAAAAGAGACTAATACTTAATCTCTTTTGTGTTGTGTCACCCTCAAAGACTCTAAAATAACCCCTAGTTTTTTACCGTTACTGTCTACACGTTCTATTTCAAGTAATATCTCCGCGTTTTCAGTTGAGAGTAGTCTATTGGGTATGTTTATGTTGTAGTCATTAAACCGTGAGTCTACTAGCACATCAGATATTTTCTCTCCATTAATACTAAAACGTAAAGTTCTAGATTTTTTCTTTGAGA
>JAYEFI010000137.1:0-8604 GCA_034658615.1 Campylobacterota bacterium | reverse complement strand
AAGTCGTTTCAAACTTTATTCCCTTGGTAGTGATTGTTTATGCATATGAAGAGCCAGAACTTCAACACATTGAGTATAAAATGTGGAATATCCTTACAGTAGAGAACAATGTAGCATCTAACAATCAAGAGGAGCTTCAAAAACTTATAAAGCGTCTTGTAGAAGAGCATGAATGTGAAGAACATATTTATTTTTACGGTACTAAAACAGGTGGATATACTGCAATGCTACACGCCGTCTTAAGTCACTCAAATGCTCTATATGCCTACAACCCTCAAATGACAGACATAGAGGAGCATAACTTAAGCACACTTATGAATACAGTAGATGTTTTTCCTATCTTTTATCTATGTAACACTCAAAATACTATGCAAATGAATAGTTTTATTGAAACATGTAAAGAGAAGCATATAATACTAAACCTGAAACATTGTCCAAAGTCGGCATATAGTGCCGTTAAAAATGTACAAGAGGTGTTAGACTTTTTGTCACGTAGGTGAGTTAAACTGGTTATAATATGTTAAAAAGAATCCATAGTGAAACTCCCTGAAATACTGCAAACCATTTCAAAAAAACTACAAATACACAATGCCAAAGCCATCATAGTAGGTGGTGCGGTACGTGACCATTTCCTAAAACTTCCTTTTAAAGACATAGACATAGAAGTGTATGGGCTTAGACATATGCAAGAGCTAGAAACAGTACTATCTCAATATGGTTCTGTAAATCTAGTAGGTAAAAGTTTTGGCGTATTAAAGTTTAGTTATGAGGGTGAGGAGTATGACTTTTCTTTTCCCCGCAAGGAGTCAAAAGTAGGTAAGGGACATCGTGGGTTTGAAGTAGAGATAGATGGCTCACTTGATTTTAAAACAGCATCAAAACGTAGAGACTTTACACTTAATGCATTTGGATATGATATAGAAGATAAGATATTTTTAGACCCTTTTGGTGGTGTTGAAGATATAAAACAAAAGAAGCTTAGACATATAGATGATGTGACTTTTGTCGAAGACCCTTTGCGTGTCTACAGGGCTGTACAATTTTGTGCTAGGTTTGGGTTTAGCTTAGCCAAAGAGACTTTTGTGTTGTGTAAACAAGTAGTAGAAAAGGGAATGCTTGAAGAACTGCCCAAAGAACGCGTGTACGAGGAGTGGAAGAAGCTACTTTTAAAGTCTAAAAAGCCCTCAAAAGGTTTTGAGCTTATGAGAGAGCTTGGCATTTTAAAAGGCTATTTTCCAGAACTACATGCACTCATAAATGTACCACAGTCACCTAAATGGCACCCAGAAGGCGATGTATGGGTACATACCATGATGACGCTTGACTCGATGAGTAAAGCATTGAGAATGAGAAATGAGGCATTAGAAATAAGTGGCAAACAAAAATTAAAATTTATGTTTGCCATACTCTGTCATGACTTGGGTAAGGCTACACACACCACCATAGACGACAATGGTCGTATACGTGCCATAGGTCATGAAAAAGCAGGATTAGCACCTACAAAGAAATTCATGTATAGACTGAGTGATGAACATGACTTCATAGAAAGTTTATTGCCATTGGTAGAACATCATTTGAAGCCTTCTCAGTTTTATGCAGCAAAGTCCAAAGCATCAGCTATACGTAGACTAGCAACAAAGGTAAACATAGAAGAACTTGTCGTAGTGGCTAAGGCAGACTTTTTAGGTAGAACTACGGAGGACTCTTTAACAGGTGTGTATCTTGCAGGTGAGTGGCTACTGGAAATATCTACAAATTTAAAAGTCTTAAACAAAGGACTGGACAATGTATTGCAAGGTCGTGACCTTATAGCGTTAGGTCTAGAACCCTCACCAAAATTTAAAGTCATATTGGACACAGTATATACTTTACAAATGGATGGTGTGATTGTAAATAAAGAAGAGGCTATTTCTTTTGTAGAAAAAAAGTATCTATAATTTTTTCATAAATATATTTTTTTGGTTATAATGCACAAAAAAAGGGATAATCCCATGGATGAATCAATCAACGTTTTAGGCGAACCTTTAGAGCCTTGTTCTTTAAAGCCACTCACAGGTTTTCACAGAGATGGTGTGTGTAATACAGGTGAACATAACCCAGCAGTACATGCTGTTTGTATTTATGCTACCGAAGCATTTTTAGCGTATTCTAAAAAAGTAGGCAATGACCTATCTACACCCATGCCTCAGTATAATTTTGCAGGTGTCAAAGCAGGACAAAGCTGGTGTTTAGGTGGTCATGCTTTTGTAAAAGCTGTACAAGATGGCATGGCACCACAAATATTTATACATGCTACACATAAAAAAATGCTTGAACTCATTGACTTAGAAACTTTAAAAAAATGTGCTATTGATTTATAACCCAAATAAGTTTTTGTATATAGTGCACCTTAATAATAGATGCCCTATAGTCTAAAAAGATAGATACTTAAAATCTTTGATATGAATCTGATTTTTTCGGTCTATGTTTGATTTATTGAATGTTGATTTTTCATTTTGATTGCTTTGAAGGTATGCAGCACTGCCTATGTGTGTGTTAAATAGTTCACCCCATCCATTGGCTCTTGGATTTAATCTATTTGAAACAAAAATGGCACGGTGAGCGACAGTCTCTTTTGCAACAGGGTTTCTAATACCCCATTCTAGTTCAACTACATCTTCATTGTTGTATGTATCTGCATTGATAAATACAACATTATTGTTAACATTAAAATAGATTTTCATCATTGCATCTGCAAATAGGGTGGCTGTATCTTCATAGATACTACTATAGGCATAGATATCTGAAGCATAGTCTTCATCAAAAAGTTGACCAGCTGCAAATCCAGAGAGTTCTTTCTCTTCTTCTGTAGCAACGTGACCGTGGTACAAGACTTTTCCTAAAGACAATAACCGAGATGATGACAAGGAATCATAATTATAAAGTGCAGATGAAATACGAGAATCAGAGATGTCATTAATGGCATCTGATACTCTTTTTGTTGTATCTAAGCTATCAATCATAGATGGAGGGATAAAGTCATTGGCATGTGCCAGTTCATGGTAAAGTAGAGCTGCAAAAGGTGCTATGGTGTCATTAAAGTTTCTATCTTGACCACTTCTCATTTCTACTTGACTTCTAATACTATAGCCATTTTTAGTACTGTATGAACCCGTAATAAATTGTAGTGCATTGCCATAACCACTTCTAAAGTCCTCTTTTTGGGTAATAGTCTTTGACTCTTGGTCAGTCACCCATAAATAACGAGGGTCAATATACATAGCAGCAGTGGTTGTTGTATAGAAAGAGGGTATAACATCTTTATGTATAATAACAGCGGTAAGAGAACCAAAGAGAGTGTATATCTCTTTTCCACTGAAATGATCTAGTAGTTGAGAGAACCGATCTCCCATCCATTTGTCAGAGACAACTAGACGTTGCATAATCATATTTTTTGTCACAGTAGCACTCTCATGTGCTATAAGTGGTAAAGTATTTAGTGTACAAGAAGACGAGGCATCATCTGGCTCAATACACCCTAGCAGAGTATCTTTATATGGACTATTTTTATCATAGACAAAGGCATTTTTTGCTAAAGTACCCACATTTTCAGGTGTGGAGCTTTCTCCATATTTGTTGCTACCGCAAGCTGTAAGCCCAAAGAGTATTAGAGTTGTTAAGAGTAATTGTTTACTGTTCATATATTGCCTTTATTTTAAAATATGTTACGAGAACTTGCTGTAAATAGGTCTATGCTTCAAGACATTGATTACAGGTGTTAAAAATCTCTTCCATGCCCTCAACTAAAATGATTTCTTCTGCACATTTTTCCATAGACTTTACAAAACTATCGGTTACTTTTCCTTCTGCATCACAATAGACTGTAAGCATACGACAATATCTTTTAATGGCATTTAGAGGAACATTTGCACTATTTATACTTGCGTGTTCTGCTTTATCTAGAAACCGTTTAGTACATTCATCTGATTTATCTTGCATGTTGATATTCATAGTGATTCCTTGCTTTTATTGACGTAGTGTAGCAGAAGATAGATAAAAATGGAAAATAGCTTTATTATTGGAGATTTTCCTTAGATTTGTTTTGAAAGTTTACGATAGATATCGCATTCTTCTAAAAGTGCATCATGTTTATTTTGGCAAACAATTTTACCATCTTCAAATACAATAATATTGTCTGCATCTTCAATGGTGCTAAGTCTATGGGCTACAGTAAAGGTAATCATGTGAGGTTTTAAATCTAGTAACGCTTTTTGTATGAGTGCTTCACTTTTATTGTCTAGTGCAGAGGTTGCTTCATCGAGTATGAGAATATCTGGATTTTTGTAGAGTGCACGGGCAAGGGCAATGCGTTGTCTTTGCCCACCTGAGAGGTTATTACCATTTTCAGAAAGTTGCGTATAGATGCCATCTTCAAGTGTTTCAATAAATTCCATAGCGTAAGACTTAGTGAGAGCATCTCTTACACGTACCTCATCAATATCTGTTCCATACGCTATGTTTGCAGCAATAGAGTCGTTAAATATATAGATACGTTGTGTCACATAGGCGATTTTACTATGTAGTGAATCTAATGTAAAGTTATAGTGGTTTTGCCCATTGATGAGTATATCACCAGAACTTGGGTCATAAAAACGGACAAGTAGATTGACCAATGAAGACTTTCCTGCACCACTGTTTCCTACTAGGGCTATAGATTGCCCTTTTATTGCTTCTAGGGTAATGTTATCTAAGGCTTTTGTTTTGTCATAATACAAATTGACATTTTTGAGTTGTATCTCTTCGATTGACTCACTTAGTACATGTGAACCAGAAGTGACTTGAGACTGTATGTTGAGAAGTTCATGCATACGTATGTTTGCTGCTATGGCATCTTGTGCGTTATTGTATAGTTTTGAGATACGCTTGATGGGGGTATATAACATCATAAGTGCTGCTGCAAAGGCAAAGAACTCACCTACGCTCATGTGACCATCTATGACTTCTTTACCTCCAATGTAGATAACTAAACCAATAGCAATAGAGCCCAATATTTCCATAATAGGGGAGGTAAGTGCATTGGTTTTAACCTGTTTCATTATGAACTTAAAGACATTTTGATTTTCTTTTGCAAAACGTTTATGTTCATAGACTTGTGTCGAGTTTGACTTAATGACCTCAATATTTGAAAAAATTTCACTAAGCCTTGTAGTCATACTTGCCGTACTCTCTTGTGAAAGTTTAGAATATTTACGCATTTTTTTAGAAAGTTTAGACAAAGGAAAAATAGCTAAAGGCATAATAATAAGAAAATAAAATGCAAGCTTAGGACTAGCATAAAGCACATAAGCAGTCAGTGCAAAAATGGTAAGTAACTCACGCATAAGGTCAGGTATGATTTTAGCAACTACAGTTTGTATGCGGGTTATGTCGTTAGTAACACGTGAGAGTAGTTCACCTGAATGAATGCTTCTAAAATATGCCATGTCAAGATGTGTAATATGTAAAACCAATTTGTCTCTTAGTTTACGAACAACATCTTGACCTATGTAGGAAGTATAGTAGGTTTGAATATATGTACCTATCCCTTTGAGTGAAAATACAGCAAAAAGTAAAAATGGCATGAGTGCTAACATTTGTGTATCTTTGTTAATGAAAACATCATCCATCACGGGCTTAATAAGGTGTGCACTCCCCGCAGTACCAATAGCAACAGCAACCATACCCAATATGGCAAATATAAATTGTTTTTTGTATCCGACAAGATAGGGCAAGTATTGTTTTAGAAGGTCTTTCATTACGCTTTTTCCCAGAGTGTTCCCTCTGCTGTATCCATAATATTTACACCTAATGCTGTAAGCTCATCTCTAATGTTATCTGAGAGTGTAAAATCTTTTTCTTTTTTAGCTTGTGTACGTTTGGCAATAAGTGTTTCTACTTGTTCTTTAAGTGCGTCACTCACCCCAATTTGAAAGTAAGAAAATGGCTCTTTCCCACCAAAACCTAAAAGAGTATCTATAAACTCTAGGTTTGCTAGGGTCTCTTTTTTTAGTGCTTTGTTTTTAGGCTCTGCATCAAGTGAGTCGTTTGTAGTGGCTACCATCTCATCTATATGGGCTAGTGCAATAGAAATATTTAAGTCATCACCCATGGCATCTAAGAGTTGTTGTTTAAATGTTTTATTGACAGCTGAAGCTTTGCCTGGACTAACACGCTTTTTAAGTCGGTACAGTTTGTCTAGTCTTTTTTTACTTAGTTGTAGTTCATCTTCTGAAAAATTGAAGTCATTTCTATAGTGAACAGCATTGAGGTAGTAACGTAAAACTTCACCATCATACATTTCCAGTGCATCTTTTAAGAAAAAACTATTGCCTAAAGACTTAGACATCTTTTCACCATCTATTTGTACAAAACCGTTGTGCATCCAGTACTTAGAGAGTTCGTGTCCTGTGGCACATCGGCTTTGTGCAGCTTCATTTTCATGGTGAGGAAAGAGCAGGTCTGCTCCACCACCATGTATGTCTATAGTGTATTTGTCATTACCTTTAAAGTGTTCTTCTATCATGGCTGAACACTCTATGTGCCAACCTGGGCGACCTTTGGAAAAATGGGTTTCAAAACAGACATCTTCAGAACCTTTACACGCTTTCCATAAAGCAAAATCTTTTGGGTTTCTTTTTTCACTGGTATGTTCTACACGGCTTTGAGAGATGTCATCTTCTGCTACACGGTGAGAGATATTTCCATAATGACTATCTTTAGAGGTATCAAAATAAACATCACCTGTTGAAATAACATAGGCAATATCTTTGTCTATGAGGTTTTGTATCATGTTTTCTATGGCTTCTAGTGACTCTGTGGCTTTTGGTTCTATGTCAGCACGTGTCACACCAAGTGCTTCCATCTCTGTGATGTATCTGTCAATGTAAAAAGAGGTTATCTCTTCCATACTTTTACCAGTCTCTTCTACTTTTTTGATGATTTTGTCATCAATATCTGTGAAGTTCTTGCCCATGGTGACTTCATAGTTATGGGCTTTTAGTGTACGTGAGAGTAGGTCAAAAGCCAGTGAAGACCTAGCATGTCCTAAATGTGCATCATCATAAACAGTAGGACCACATACATAAATAGATGCCTTGTTAGTAAATATAGGTTCAAAAGGAAGTTTCTTTTTTTGTACGCTGTCATAGATATGCATATTTAGGTACCCTTGATTTTAATCTGTTGTGATTATAGCTAATCCATCCTCATATTTACATATTTTACTAGCGACTTCTAAAGTAAGAAATTAAAATCAATTTTATTTTTTATTAAGTTGATTTTAGTCATAATAATGAACACAGCATTGGTATCTTTACCAAGGGGAGAGGCATTTCTTCAGTCATGAGGAGCTTTTTTTAGATGACATTTGAGTGTTATCTATGAAATGCTTACAAAACCTCCCATCTCAAATCAATTTTTATAAAGATGGTACATACTACCGTATATATATGTAGTTGTATTGTTGAATTTTTTTATCCATAAGGAGGATATTATGAAAAAAATCTTTGTTGCTTTATTGTTATTCGTTTTAAGCACTTTGTCTTTAATGGCTTATACGGTGGATGATATACCCAATGGGTACTTTTCTGATAATGGCTATATGTGTGATACTTGCACTAACAATAGAACAGATATTCGTTATTTACAAGTATTGTTAAATGCTGATGACAGACTGAGTGTAAGTTTGACTGAAGACGGTTACTGGGGAAACAATACTAAAAATGCTGTGAAAGCTTTTCAAAGTGAGTATGGATTAAGTGCAGATGGTCATGTGGGTAATGGTACAAAGAGCAAATTGGATGTAGTTTTGAGTAGGTTAAAAAGTAGTAATAATGTTGTACCATTAAAGCCTGCCCATGTGATAGCATCTAATGATTATTATGTAGGTGAAATACGCATTTCTAGGTATTCAACTTCAGGAGCAACAAGTTATAAAATCTATAGAGCTACATCAAGCTCAAAAAGTAGTATGTCTCGTATTAAGACTACTTCGAGTACATCTTATTATGATGATGACAGTAGTCTTCAAGAAAATAGAAAATATTATTATCGGGTAAAAGCTTGTAATGATAATGGTTGTAGTGATTTGAGTGATGAGTATGATTGGGGAAGAGTAAAAAGTGAGTCAGTGGCTAAGCCACCAAAGCCTACATCTATCTCTCCTGGTATATCATCAAGTACAGGTAGTGAGACAACTGACAAGACACCGACATTAAGTTGGGATGCAACATCTGGTGCTACGCATTATTGGGTAGCAGTGAGAGATGTTAGTACAAATAGTTTGGTATTAAATAAAAATAATATAACAGAAAATGATTTAGATAATATAAAAAAAGAGATGTATGAATTTGCTACAAAAGAAGCAACAACCTCTTTTATTAAAGAAAAACTTGCAATCATTCAACAGATATTTCAAGATACTGATAAAAATTTTATCAATAGTTTAGGTAAGTTAGATGAAAGTATAACTATTACTAATCATAATATTACACATTTTAATAAAGCAAAAAAAGAAATAAAAAAAGATTTAGAATCTATGTTAAATGGAATAGTAGATGAAGAGTATAAAAAACTATCAGAAGAATC
>JAYEFI010000136.1:0-8704 GCA_034658615.1 Campylobacterota bacterium | reverse complement strand
CTAAATACACTCATACCCCAGTTCTCATGCGACCTCTTCCCCTCTAGCTCCCAACCCTCGCGTATAAGCTCTTTACCTATAAGCCAATTCATCCCTCCATGTCCAACAAGTACGACATTGTTATGCTCTGTAGAAACCTCACGTAACCTTTGTGCAGCTTTAACAGATTGTGCTTTAGAGGTTTTGAGCGAAGCATCTTTTTTACCTAGACCTACCAGTAACATAAGTCTAAGTATAACAAGCCATAGTTTAGGTTTTAGCTTCAAAAAAGGGATCTTCACTTCTGGGATAGAAGCTTCGTTAAAAATCTCATTTTGTTCATACACTTCTACACCTAGCACAGAAGCCGAGTCTATGGCTCGTTTGAGTGTGCTTGTGAGTATAGCATCTGCACTTTTAACGAGTAATATAGTTTTATCTGAGGGTAAATTTTCACTATGTATGGGTGCTATGTCATAGGTATCTACCCAATTTTTAAGTGCTTGTGCATCTATCTTTTGTGAGTTATCGCTATCTACTTTGGCGTGGCGTATGAGGGTGATTTGTTTCAACTACCCCAAAGCCTCACGCTTCTTCTTCGTCAAGCTCTTATACACAAGTTCATACGAATGGTCTATGAGTTCTTTAGCCGTTTCCTCATCTACATCACTCTTTTCTACAGTTACCGTATTCCAATGCTTTTTATTCATATGATATCCTGCTATCACACCATCATAGAGGCTACGTAGTTCTAAGGCATAGATGGGGTCACATTTTAGATTAACACTTATGGGACTGTCTTCAGAAGTAAGTGCAAACATTTTTTCTGCTATACGGTAGACACGTGTTTTTTCATCAAAAGGGTAGTCAAACGTAACATGATCTTTACTCTGTAGATATGCATCTAATTTTTTAAAATTCATTGCAGACTCCTATTACACAAATAATACAAACTTTTTGCTAAAAAAGACGTAACCGTTCATGGGTAATCTTATCACTGTTGATAGCATAGCCATGATAGATATAGTTTTTCAGTATTTCAGTCACCCATTATCTAAATATGACTCCTTTTTGTGACTTTACCCTGTAGCCAACTATAATGCTACTTTTTTTCATAAAAAATAGTTTTAAAATTGTTTCATACTAGCTATGCAAAATAAATGATATATTTATAGTACAATCAATACCATTACACTATAGGAAATCCCATATGAATAATTTACCTCTCAAACACATATATATACCCTCAAAAGTACCGTCTAAAAAGCTAATGGTTATTTTGCATGGTCGTGGTGACTCTTCGCAAGGGTTTACTTGGTTACCACCCTATTTGAACCTAGATGATATGAACTATGTTTTACTTGATGGGCCTTATGACTATTTTGGTGGGTGCTCATGGTATGACTTACCACCTAACCAACTTCATGGTATTGCACAGTCATCTTCACTCCTTGCTGAAACCCTTGACATACTTTTTGAAGACACATATGATGTAGAGGAGAGTTTTCTTTTTGGTTTCTCTCAAGGTTCACTACTCACGTTTGAATTTGGTGCACGTTACTACAAAAGATTTGCTGCCTACATTGCAGTGAGTGGATACATTTATGATACCCAAAACCTACTCGAAGAGATGAACCCTGAGGTAAAAAAATCACTATGGCTTTGTACCCATGGTACAGAAGACGATGTCTTGCCTTTTGAAACATCAAGCAAACAAGTTGCTGTACTTCAAGATGCAGGCTTTGATGTAGAGTTTAAAGCCTATGATAAGGTACATACCATTGTTGAAGATGAATTAAAAATGATAAAAGAGCATATTGTAAAAGTAAACAATAAGCGTTAGAGTAACGGCACTGACCATTTTCTATAGTAAGCAAGTACACGCAACATAACACCAAAAAGAAAAACAAGTGCCATAGGGTAAAAACTCATTAAATCAAACATACTCAACATATAAACGAGCATACCTACAAGCAACGATACCGTGCCATAAAAACCCGTCTTAAAGACAAATGGCACTTCATTAATAATAATATCTCTTGTAATCCCCCCACCTACAGCCGTAATGAAAGATAAAGCCAATACCCCTGTAATATTGAGGTGGTTCTCAATGGCGATGAGTGCACCAGTAATGCTAAATGACACTAAACCAATAGAGTCACTCACGATAAATATAGATTTATTTTCAATATTTTCTTTTTTATGAAACTTAAAAACAATGAGCAGTAGTAACAGTGTAAAAATGATAATAGCTGGTTCATTGTGTGAAAAAGTATAAGGGGTTTTATCTACAATAATATCTCTTATAATGCCTCCACCCAATGCTGTTAAGAACACAGATATAAGCACACCCAAAAAGTCAAGTTTTACGCGAACTGCTACAAAAAATCCACTCATTGCAAATGCAACAATACCTATGTACTCTGCTATCTCAAACATATATCCTCTTCTATTTTATTTAACTTTTGGTGGCATTTTTAAGTGTAAAGTTTTAGTGGCTTTTCTCATCTCACCCATAAACTTAGCACCAGGGTCTGACTTTACTGTTCTATACCCTTTGTCTTTTTCCAACCATAAAGATGTACTTTCCATTTGTCTGTATTCATGATGCCCTATAAGGTACTCAATGCTAGGGTGTTTTGCTTTTAAGTACTTGATAAGTGCAATGTTTGATGCACGTTGTGCAAGAGTTAAGTCGTCTACTTTATTGCCTTTACCTCCTACATTTTCTACACCTATACTAGAGTAGTTAAGCCCTATGACATGACGTGCCATCCAGTTTTCAGGCATGAGTCTATAGATAGTCCCATCACGTGCGACTAAAAACTGCGAAGAGACATTGAGCAGAGATGCTTTGGCAATGTCTTTTCTGTCTGTAAAGAGTTTTTGAGGTTTTAAGCGTGCAAAAGATTTGTCAAAACTCATTTCAGCTGTCCAGTGCAGTACTATGATTTTTGGTGTAATTTCAATGTTTTTTACACTTTTACCATAGTGAGATTTTATATACTCTTTGGTCATAGCTATACGCTCTTTTCCAAAGTCTATAGGTTTATCTATAATGTTAATAGGCTGTATGGGTTTGGTTTGACACTTCAACGCATCTTTAGCAGGTGTTTCTTTAACAGCTACTTCTTTGGCACAGGCGGTGAGTGTTAGTAAAGCTAAAGAGAGTAAGAGTGGTTTGGTCATAATAAATCCTAGATTGTTTTTAAATTTATTGTAGCGTATCTTGGGTTATAAGGAGGGGGTGATGTCCAAGGGAAATACCTCTTATATATCTTCTTTGTTAGAAATGAGCATATACACTACCACTAACATAGGTACAGACAATGCCAATATATAAGAAGGAATATGTAGTAAACCTTGACGATTTAAATATAAAAACCCCAATATGAGTATGGCGTATGCTCCTAAGCGGTAAATGGAGAGTGCTGCCTTAGTGTCTTTCAGTGTTTGAGCGACTGTGCGACGGCTCTCTTTACTTTTTTTACGTTCGTCTTTTACAACTTCTGTAAATGTCTTATCTGTATTTTCCTCTTCACCATAAAGATCATAGGGGTCTTCTGCAAGGTCTATGACATCTCTAGAGTCATCTATAGTAATGATGCCGTGTTCTACTCTAGCATTGACCATACGAGCGTAACTCTTCATAGATGCCAACATCACAAGAGAAGCAGATATAAAACCAAATTGTGTGTTCCAAAGTATTATAATATCAAAAAATATTATTGAAAATATAACAATAACAATATCGACAATAAGCAACGCTAAAAGTATCTTTTGTGTTCTAGTAGTCATCATCTTCTGCATCATACTTTTTTTGCAACTCTTGATTGTTCTTATAATTATACCTAGGGTCATTGGCCAATTCATCTAAGGATTTTTTCTGTTTTTTGTAAGCAATATAGACATTGTTGACTGCTGCTCCTATGCCTACAAATACACCTATCCAGAGTGTCCATTGTGCTCCAGTTAAACTTTGTAACCCTAACCCAATACCTACACCAATAAGTACAGCAACAACCATAGATATACCAAGACTAAGTCCATCGGCGGCATTTACCAGTTTTTTAAATTTCGGTTCTTCTTTCATTGTCTTTCCTCGTGGTATTAAGCTTTTATCTCAGCCATAGTTTCATACGCGGCTTTTATTGCTGTTGTTATCATCTCATCAGTCATAGAGGTACAGATGAATCCTGCTTCAAAGGATGAACAAGCCAAATAAACACCACGGTCTAACATACCCTTATGAAACTTGGCAAACATTTTAGTGTTATTGCCTTGTGCCTCTTCAAAGTTTTTAATAGGTTTGTCTGAAAAGTAAAACCCAAACATAGACCCTCTTACATCTGTTATCATAGGTACATTGACAGCTGCTGCTGCTTTTTGAAAGCCATCTACAAGGGCATTGGCCTTCTTAGCTAAGTCTACATAAACTGTTGGGTTTGCTTTTAGTTTACGAAGACTTGTAAGTCCCGCAGCCATTGCTACAGGGTTACCACTTAGGGTACCTGCTTGGTAGACTGGTCCTTCAGGTGAAAGGTGTGCCATAATGTCCGCACCTGCGCCAAACGCACCTACAGGCATACCAGCCCCTATGACTTTACCTAGTGTTACCATGTCTGGCTTGACACTTGAGATGCCTTGTGCTCCTGTAAGCGAAGCTCTAAACCCTGACATCACTTCATCAAAAATAAACAATGCTCCATGTGTATCACATAATGCTCTAATGCCTTTTAAAAATGCTTCATCTGCAGGTACTAGACCCATATTGCCTGCAATAGGTTCTATGATGACACAAGCAATGTCACCTTTGGCATCATCAAAACATTGTTGAACAGAGGCAAGGTCATTGTACGTTGCTAAAAGTGTATGTTTCGTAAGGTCGGCAGGTACACCAGGGCTTGAAGGTGCTCCAAAAGTAGCTAGTCCTGAACCTGCTTGTACCAAGAGGGAGTCAGAGTGACCATGGTAACAACCTGTAAACTTCAAGATGTTATCTCGCCCCGTCACACCTCTTGCTAGACGTATGGCAGACATCACTGCTTCTGTACCAGAGCTTACAAAACGTACTTTGTCTATAGTGTCAAACATATCTACTATTTCAGAAGCTAACTCTGTCTCTACTGTGGTAGGTGCACCAAAACTCAGACCTCTTTTGACTGCATATATGACCGAAGCTTCAATGTCTGCATCACAATGCCCATGAATAAGTGGACCCCAGCTTTGCACAAAGTCAATATATTTATTGCCATCAATATCGTAAATATAAGCCCCCTCACCTCTGTCTATAAATGGTGGCGTTCCCTCTACCCCTGAAAATGCTCTAACAGGTGAGTCTACACCTCCAGGTATAACTTTATATGCTTTATCAAATGCTGCGATGCTTTTATCGTATGCCATGTTATTTAATCCTTATCAATGTATAATGACGTAAATTATACATCATAGGTACTAAGGAGAGGGTTATCAGAACATACGTTGCTTTTATTCTCTCTTTGCTGTTACATTTACTGGTTTTTTATTTGACTTATATATTACTGCATGAAGTCATAGTACAATCAGCTAGTAGTCCACAGCAGACTATGTCTTTAAACTTACAAGATTTTGAAACACAATTGTCATCTAGCGAAGCACATATAGCAGAACCAACCATACCAACAAGTGACCCTTTAACAGAACAAGATGAAGCTATAGACGAGATTGTACTGCCTACAAAACCTCTTAGTAGAGAAGAAGAAACCAAACGTTTACTAGAAAAAATAGCCCAATCTAGTCAAGAAATTTCCCATGAACAAGAGACCAAACGCCTATTGGAGAAAATAGCCAATGCCCCAAAGGAAAAAGCAGAAATTGAAAAAAAGAAGAAACAAGCCAATGAAGCTCGTCTAGCCAAAATGGCACAAAAAAAGCTAGAAATTGAAAAGAAAAAACAAGAAGCTTTGGCAAAGAATAAAGCTGAAGAAGAAGAGAAAACACGACTTTTAAAACTAGAAAAAGAGCGTCTTGAAATGGCTAAAAAAGCAACGAAAGAGAAAGAAGAAAAAGCACGTCTTGACGCACTTGAACAAAAAAAGCTTGAAGAAGAGAAACGTAAGCAAGAAGCCTTAGTTTTAGAAAAAAAGAAAAGAGAAAAAACCCTCAAAAAAGAGCAAGAAAAAGTACGTCTTGCCACACTTGAGACAAAAAAAATTAAAGAGAAAAAACGTAAAAAAGTACGCTTTGCTAACATGAAGAAAGCAAAGAAGCGTAAAGCGCGCTTAAAAAAAGAGAAATTAGCAAAGAAAAAAGCAAAGCAACGTGCCAAAAGAAAAGCAGAAGCAGCCAAAAAAGCTAAAATAGAAAAAGCTAAATTGAAAAAAGCAAAATTAAGAAAAGCTAAGTTGAAAAAAGCAAAACAAAAAAAACTAGCAAAAGCAAAACAACGAAAAAAACTAAAGTCTAAAAAATCTCTTTCTAATACTCTTATGAAAAATACAACTACCTACAAGTCAACGAAACGTAGTAGTTCTTCTATGAAGATGATTAAAAAGTTTTATGGTGCAGAATTTAATGGTTTTACGGGTACACAAAAAAGTTTTATAAAACGAAACCTAGGAGATATATACCGCATTACACAGCGTACTCTCTCTCGTAATGGTTACCCAGATGTCGCACGTCGTACAAAACAACACGGTACTCAAATGGTGACATTTTACCTACACCCAAATGGCAATATCACAGGTCTTAGATTTAAAAAACGATTAGGCTATGCCTCTTTAGACAACAACACAATGCGTGTCATACGCATAGCCTACAAAGACTACCCAAGACCAAAAACGAAAACAAAAATTACTTTTTATGTGCAATATAATTTATATTGACATCTTATCTTAACTTTCGCACCTAAACCCAAGCATTTTCTGAGTAACATCCTGCAATACAGCGATGATGTTCACTAAATTCTCATTTCTATTTAGACTTAATTAAAAACTGTAAAGCTTCATATAAAGATTATATAGAACTATCAGGTATTGATAGAGGAATATCATATCAAGCTGAAATTGGTAAAGGTGTACAACTAGCAAAATATGTTAAACTTAAATAATCAAATTTAAGGAATAGTTTTGCCAACAATTTTAAAAATAAAAGGCTATCGCTTCTTTTCTTCTCAAGAGAAGAATTAAGACAACATATTCATATCCAATGCCAGCACGGCGAAGCAAAATTTTGGCTAGACCCTCAAATAGAACTAGCAAAAAATTATAAATTGACAAAAAAAGAGCTTAATGAAGTTGAAAAAATAATTGAAGAACATTTTGAAGACTTCATTAAAGCATGGGAGAAACACTTTGGAAACTGAAGTAACAAATATATCAAGTCATGGATTATGGATATTATCAAATGAAAAAGAATTTTTTCTATCTTATGAGCATTTTCCATGGTTCAAAGATAAAACCGTCAATGATATTACAAAAGTTGAGAGTTTTGGACAAGGACATTTGTATTGGGAAAATTTAGATGTAGATTTGAGTTTGGAGATGATAGAACACCCAGAAAGATTTCCACTTCAATCGAACACATAACAAATTGTAGGAGATAACAAGGAAATAGTGGCAAAAAATATCAAGCTTTTATGTTTCGCATAAAGATATATATAAATTTAGATATTGAAACCGTTATATTACCTTGTCTCTCAACTCAGGCGTTGTTCGAACGCTTCGCATTCGAACAACAGGGGCGTGGGCTGAACACCCACTTTCTGCCCGATGCTAGGCATAGAACAACCAGCGGGAGAAGCGAGCAACCAATACGAAACCAAGCTTTCCCATCGGCTGTCGCTTACCCACGCCCTCGTTATCATACACAAGGACTAAAAGTGTCAAAAGCAATTTCTATTGATAAAATTATTGAATCAACTTTAGATGGAATTGATGAGTCTATGGAGATTTATCAAAAATGGAGTGGTGGAGAATGGCTATGGAATGCTCCAGAGTATTTAATAACTGTTAAAATTGCTGAGAATATAGCTAAAATTAATGGAAGTAAATATATAACACTTGAAGATAATGTTGATTACATTTTAGATGTATCTAATGCCAAAAACAAAGGACAAGTTTCAGACCTAGCAAGAGCAAATGGAAGAAGTGACATAGTTTTATGGTGGGCAGGAGGAACTCCTAGGGCTATAATCGAAGTTAAAAATGCAGTTTTTGGACTTGATAAAATTTCTCAAGATATTGATAGAATTCAAGAAGTTTTAAAAAGTGAACAACTTGATACTAGTTTACAATTTGGACTAATAGCATTTTATATTGACCGAGGATATAAAACAGGTAATGCAAAAGAAAATGTTCAAAAAAGAATTTATAAAATTTTTAATGAAATTAAAGAACAATATCCTGATATGTTTTGTAAATTAGATTTTCGAAAAAAAGAGATAATTAAGGATGACAACGATGCTTGGGCATCTGTTGTGTTTTTACTAAAAGTGAACATTTCTTGAAAGGGAAGATATAGAGCTTCCCTATAGATTTTAATCCAAAATATAGTAGAAATCGTATAATACAGATGTTATACTGTCAAAAATTTTATATAGGAAACCCCTATAGTTAAAAGGTGATTTATGGCTCTTCATCCAAATGCCGGAAAATTGGCACAAAAATCAACATTGGTTAACATCCCTCAACTCATTAGTGCATACTACACTCAACTGCCTGACATGAACAATCAAGCACATCGTATT
>JAYEFI010000135.1:0-2084 GCA_034658615.1 Campylobacterota bacterium | reverse complement strand
GGGGTCGTCTACTAGAGCGTATTTGTCTTCTTTGATGTCGAAGCCTAGAAAGTCTTTTGTTTTTTGTATTAAATTCATTTTATTGTCCTTTCTAATGCCTCTGATTCCCAGCAAAAAAGTTCCCTGCCAGTCCTAATGGTACAACAGTTCTATAAAATAGATAACGTCCAGAAAGTTCACTAACAAATGCACCGATGGTTGCGACTATTAATGTTCCAATAGCTAAACTTACTAATCCACTGGCTGTAAATAATATAGTCAAGAGAGGTAAAACTAATGCAAATAAAACTAAAGAGTACACTCTAAACTTTTTTACGTCTCCAAAATGCTCTTCAAGCAGTATACGGCTTCTGTTGTATTGGTAGTAGAGTGGGTCTTCTTTGTCTAGGTTTTTGTAAAAGAGTATCTCTTCAGCAATGACCAGTACTTGTCCCATACCTGTTAATAGCGTAATAGCCAATAGTACCATGACTCCTTGTGTACCATTACTTATGAGTAATGCCGTGGCTATAAGTAGAAACCCTACATAACTTGCACCAAAAAACTTTTTATTTGTACTGGTTCTATCCCAACTAGGACGAGCTTTTATACGATAAATCATTGACTGTGCATAGATGCCGTAGATACCAACAAGTAAGGTAAGTCCTTCAAGTAGAAGCAGTACAAAACCTTTACTATCTAAATAGTACAAAATGGCTACTACTGAAGCCAATCCTACGAAAACACCTAAAGCTATGGCTTCACGGCTTAGCCATGAAGTTCGCCAGTTTTTCATCGCCATCATAGCCATAATGGGACGACCCAAGTGTAAGGCAGAAAGAGGTAAACCAATGGCAGCAGGTAAAAATGCCAGTAATGCCATTGTTAACGTAGGTTCTGGTAAGTTAAACCCTAAGCTAAAGAGTAGCTGTCCTAAAAACAACGCTACAAATGCACCTAAACTTACTTGTGTAAGAACCGTCATAAAGACAAGAGGAATCTCAGAGTGTGCAGGTTTGAGTAAGTGTTCATCTGCAACGCGTAGCTCCTCTCCCTCTTTCAGCTCAGGTAATGTATACCGTGTGGTTGGTTTTGTTATCTCTATATCTGGTAAGTGAGGTGCTACACCCTCTTCTTCCATCTCTTTGTCTAGCCACTCTTTTACATTAAAAGTTTCTATCTCTATGGCATTACTTGGACACGCTTGTACACAAGCAGGGCTTTGTCCCGCTTCTAGTTTATCTGCACACATATGACACTTTGTAACGATGCCTCTATCAGCGTTAAATGTAGGCACTTCATAAGGACAGTTCCATGTACAGTACTGACACCCTATACAGCTAGGGTCATCATGCCAGACGATACCGTTGTCAAATTTGATGTAAGACTCTGTAGGACAGCCTATGAGACACTCTGGTTCTATACAGTGGTTACACGACATAGAGTTAAAGAGTTGTAATGTATCTGGAAATTCTCCCATCTCCATTTCGCCTACACGTCTCCACTTGATGTCATCTGGGTTTGCATTTTGCTCGTTACAGGCTACTTCACAACAGTGACAGCCCACACAAGCGTTCATGTCAAAGTGAAAACGGTATTGTTCTCCCTCTCCTAAGTCTGGTAAGTCTATGGAGTAGTTTCCACATTGCATACCCTCATTGGTTTTGTGGTTGATGAAGTCTGCTAAGGGGGTGTTTTCACTTAATGGTTCTACTGGCATATTTATATCTCTTTCAACGCCACAAGTAATTCAGAAAAAACCGCAGCTCTTTCTTTTCTAGTTTCATGGGTCATATTGTAAATGATTTCAGAAAATTTAGCAGGTACTTTTGGGTTCAACTTTGAGACTTCGTCTCTTTTAATCGTTCGTGGTCTTACTTTGGTAGCTTCTAGTCCTATGACAGACTCAAAACGTTTTTCACCTGTGAGTAGCTTAAAAAGCTTCAGTCCAAATCCAAAGAGTTCATACTCTTCACGCTTAGAGCTTTTTGGTTCTGCTTCAAGTTCCAAGTGTACATCTAAACCTAATTTTTCATTGAGTACATAATTAATCTTGGTATAAAATGCCAATGCTTGAAAAGAGTAATTACGTGATAAATATCTAT
>JAYEFI010000134.1:0-8722 GCA_034658615.1 Campylobacterota bacterium | reverse complement strand
CAATGATGCTCTAGCAAAGAAAGTTGGTAACCTTACAATTGAGAAGGATTTTCTCGAGGGAAAGCTCGTCAGCTTGGCATCCTCTAAAGAGCGTAAAAACCTCTTGGATACCAAGCTTAAATTATCAATCAATAGACAATGTAGTTTATTGAAAATCAGTAAGTCTTCGTTGTATTATGAGCCGGTAAAACCTTTCAGTACAAATAGAGAAATAAAACTCTTAAACGCCATTGATGACATATATGAAGAGTTTCCTAGTTACGGCTATAGACGTATGACCAAACAATTACAAAGAGATGGCTACAATATAGGTAAGAAGCTTGTAAAGAAAGCCATGAGGTACATGGGCATAGAAGCCCTGTACCCGAAGCCTAAGACCACTACAGCCAATAAAGAGCATACGAAGTACCCATACTTACTCAAAGACTTTAGAAACGATGCAGGTCAAGTTGTCATAGACAGAACCAACAAAGTCTGGAGTACGGATATCACCTACATCAAGCTTGAAAAAGGCTTTGTGTATTTAGCAGCTATCATTGACTGGCACTCCAAGAAAATACTCTCTTGGAAGCTTTCGAATACTATGGATATAACCTTAGTCACAACCGTACTAAATGAAGCTTTGGCACTCTATCCTAAACCAGAGATATTCAACACAGATCAGGGAAGTCAATATACTGCAAAAGCACATGTAAACATTTTAAAGAAACACGATATCAAGATCTCTATGGATGGAGTGGGTAGAGCAACAGATAATATTTGTATTGAACGATTCTGGAGAAGTATCAAATATGAAGAGATTTATTTGAACGAATACAAAAACATGAAAGTACTCAAACAAGCCATTGAAAAATACATCTTTAAATACAACACAAAAAGATTACATTCGGCGATTGATTATCAAACACCAAATGAAGTCTACTGTCAAGTTGCTAATAATTTAGCCCCAAAAGGAGAGAAAAAGTTACCAAAAGCGTCATAGTGAGGTGAAATAAGAAAACTTGTTTTACTGGTCTGAAAATTGGGGAGCATTATATATTGCGTAAATTGAATACAGTGGTATCTTCAAATTACTTAATGACAATGTCTTAGTCCAGTTAAACTATCTACATGGCAGCCATATCTATCTGTGCCACCAGAATGTGCAGGTTCAAGTTCTTTTATGATATTTGAAAGTTGTCTTTTTTGTACATAGTTTGAATCACTTTTCATTTGAGTTGTTCCTTTTCCATTATCTATCTTAGTTTCCTCATGAGTGTGTCCCATTATTGAAATTGAGAGTAAAGCAGTTATTGCAAGAGTTAACGTTATTTTTTTCATAATTTTTCCTAAAAGTTCATATTCAAAACTAGTAATAACTAGTTGAGTAAAAAAGTATATCTTACTATTCTTTAACCTAACGAACTATATGATAGGTAAAAGAATTGAAAAATAGCTTAGACATCCCATCAGAAGCCATAGATAACTTCTACATACAGATAGGGTTAAATGTCAAGAAATATAGAACAGTTAAGGGCTTAACACAGTTAGAACTTGCTTATGCACTAGGTCACAAGTCTGTAGGTCTAGTTTCACAAGCAGAGCTTTACCTCAAAAAACAACATTTCAATTTAGAACATCTTTATAAAATTGCATATGTATTAGAATGTAACATTGAAGACCTTATCTCTACCTCAACTAACAAGTAAATAAAACCTTATAAGAAAATCTAAAATTATTTTTTGAACCTATTCCTATGTATAAATATCCCAATGAAAAAACACTGCCCCCCATGCTTCATATAGTACATATATACCGAACACAACACGCAACACAATAACAACTACAACACCTTGCAGGTAGTAAGCTTGATGTGTTCCTACTAAGCCTGACATACGTCCGTCTTAGCACTCAGTTCAGCTACATGGTAGCTTCTCACGTAAAGCCATACAGAGCCATATGCACCTACTTCATGCTTCAGCCAGTACAGATGTCTCTTCCTGTCTTTACTCTTGTTACGCAGTTCTACAGTACCCATTATTGCTATCACCCTGTGCTATCAACAAAGAGTACTTCCATCTACTTCACTGATATGTGATGTACGTTTATCTGTTGTGTTGGGTGTTGTATCTAATGGATGCCCACCGTCATAATGAGCAAGAGCAAGAGCAAGAACGATAGGTAAGTTCAGCAAAGTATTAAAGCTCACAACGCTACGCTAACGTGACCATTAAGACTTCACTTCATCAGACATAACAAGATTTCTAACGACCAATATTTTCCTTCGGAACATTTCATTAAATATGACTCATTAGAAATCGGAGTTATGTTAACCCTACGGGCAGTTAGGCAGCAGATCAAATGAGAGAGTTTAACGTTCATCCCAACTCACTAGTCGATTACATAGATAACTACCGTTATGAGGTGTTTGAAGAAGCTTATGAGTGGTTCAATCTAAGTAGTGCAGTAGCTATTACTAATCTATTCTACAGTACAAACTAAGAGCACTTATTTCTAGTACAACCATACCCCTTAGTTTTGAGGAAGATTTCAGCATAAGTTGTTAGAGCGTATATATGGGTAGATATTTTAGATTAAGTAATTTGCTACCACTACGCAAGGAGAGGGTAGTAAATTGGTGTTTAAACATAAAGAATATTTAGAAAAGTAAAGAGGAAATAGTATTAGATACATCTATTATATGTCCTTTTCCTCTTTCTCTTAAAGTACGTTCTAGTGGGCTATACAGCGGAGGACATTCTTTTTTCCTCTATTAACTGGTTCCCCCATAGAAACAACGTACTACTGGTACTTTCATTGGAGGAAGAGCTAAAATCCCCTTTAGGTCTTTTCCTCTTTACTATTGAGTACCCAATATCCAGTTTTACCATCTTTGCTTTCTAGTGTTGCAATAGAATCTCTTTCTTGTCTCCAAAGTTTTCTATCATTTCCACTTGTGCAACTTTTTAAATCTGTAGCTGTAAACTTTTCAGGTAATTTACCTTCTGAAATAAGCTTTGTTATCTTGTCAAAGAGATAGTTACCTCTTTTGTATTCTTGGGTATGCTTCAACTTTAATACATCTTGGTTTCTTGACCTTTCTACTGTGACGAATGTTCCATTCTTAATATCATCATCTATGGTATCAATACGGAGCACGGCAACAGTCTTTTTAAACTTACCAGATTTGTTACCTTCAATCTTAAACTTTTTACTGTTAGGATTTTTTGGGTCTATAGTTTCCGTTGCATGGTCAAGTATTAGCACAGGGCACTTAGCTTCTCTCATAAAGTACTTATGTACCATACCTAGGTTCTTTTGCGTTTGTGTGGCAGTTTGACTTTCATCATCAGGGAAGATGTCAGAATAACTATCTATGATAATAAATACTTTGCTATGAACTTTCTTTATTGCTTCAACGAGTTCTTGTATCTCTTTAAATATATCTTCACAAGCACCTGCATAAACATATGCCACATTATTAGCTCTACAATATTCTACAAACTGTTTACCGTTTGACTCTAAATCTATAAAGAGAGATGGTAACCCACTCTCTTTAGCTATTGCTATTGAGGTATAGGATTTACCATTGCCTCTTAGCCCATACATAAGGTTAAGCCCATTGTCTAACAACGGGGCATTGCCTACTCTATTGTGTTTAGGTGCATCAAATTCAAAATTCGACAGTCCTGCATCTTTAACGATATTTTTTATGTTTATAGATGCAGACATGAGTTGTCCTCAATAGACTTCAATATAAATTCTGTACTCCCCTTATAACAAGAGATATTTATTTCATTTTTAGGTATAATCTCAGCATCTACTACATCAATTGTATCTATCTCTTGAACTAATGGGCTAGATACATTCTTGTTTACTTTGGTATCATCTTTTTTTCTCCTAACTTTATGGTTTATCGTCTCTTTAAAGTATGTAAGATTATCCTCTTTATTGTGATAATTTCCATACTCAAGAGTGTTAGCTTTGTTTAAAATAGCACCACGTGTCCTTAGAGAGATAACTTTAATTATATCTTCAAGGGTAGCACCCTTTGAGATAGACTCTTTTACAAAGTCTGTCTCCTCTTGTGTCCATTTGCTTCCATGGGCTTGAGGTATCATGATGCCACCTCTACTTTGTTGCTCTCTATGAACGCTTCTATATCTGAACGCTTATATCTAATGTATTTACCCATCTTACTAAATGGTAGATTTTTATTATCCATTCTCCATTTTGCTAAGGTGCTGGTGCTAAAGCCATACTGTTTTTGTACTGCATTCGGGGTTATCCACTCTGTCTGTATCTCTGCTAAAAGTATTTTTTTAGATTCTTTATTTATTTCTGTAGTCATTTAAGACTCCTTATATATAAAATACAAGTAAAGCTTTTCTTGTCGCCTAATGGCTAGAAATATATTTGAGGATTAATTAATTCCTCATGTTTCATATTTGTATAGTAAGGTTTTTGGAAATTTATTTTAAAGAGTATAAAAAAGTTTATTTCCCCCTTATATTATTGATAATAGTCTGCATCATTATAAGTTATAGGTAAGTTAATTATCTTTGGAAGAAGTTCTAGGTATTTTTCAGGTTTTATCCACTCATCAACGAGAGTGATATCGGATCCTATGGTGCCTTTCTTCTTTGTAGAAGGGTCAAGTGAATAAATTGTTTTCTTATCATATCTAACAGCGTCATAATATTCAAATACTTCTCCTCCCATCAAGCGGTTTAATTTATTTGAACGTCCTCTAGTTTCAAAGAAATTAGATATTCGTTTCATAGCTTCAGTTTCTGTCTCAAATCTTTTTGTCTTAAATCGTGGAAGTTTTTCAGTATTGATGATTCGTTTAAAGCCCTTATGACTTCCACGTGAAGGTGTTTTGATTCCCTTTAAATGAGGATAATCTAAATATACTTCATCTAAACTATTTATCTCAGCAGTTTCACAACTCATTGTCTGATTGCCCTCCTCGTCATATTCAGGAAACACCACCTCTTTCTTTATACTTATCCCATATGTGTTTAACAATTCATCTGCGACCTCATCATTTAACTCACTCTTTAAAAGCTCTATTACCCTAGGATTCCTTATTGCAAATTCATAAGCAAGTCTATTGTAATCTTCAAGTGCATATTTGCTCATAGTATCTCACCCTCGATGATATCCCCAACCTTACTAAGCCCTATTTGGCTACTCTTATGATGATTGATACTCAAGTACTTATTTATAGTATTTGGGTCTTTATGCCCTAATATACCACTAAGTGTAATGGCTTCTATGCCTTGCTCTGCAAGAGCAGATACAAGTATGTTTCTCATGTAGTGCATCGAGAGAGTATCAAGTTCTAAGAACTTCTTTAGTTGTCGCATTTGTCTATCTATGTTTACTATCTTCTTGCCAGTAATAGGACTTTTAAATACTAAACCTTTTCTATCATCTTTTATGGCTTGTAATGGCTCTATAAGATACTCTGGTAGTTGATACTTCTGTTGATCGTCCGTTTTAGTATCTTCTATCCAGTAGTAAAGGTGTGTAAAGTCTATGTTCTCCCACTTTAGATTGAGTATCTCACTCTTGCGTCTACCAGTAAATCCAAATAAAAATAAGGCTCTGTAGTATGGGTTATCATGGTAATAAGCGTTAATCCCTGCATACACCTTTTTAAATAGTTCTGTAGCATTAGTCACTATCTTTTTTTGACTTGGTACTTTTACCGTTATACCTATTGTAGGATTATCTCTTAGATATTTATTTGTAGTAGCAAATCTAAAAAGAGGGTTTAGTACTTCCATGACACTCTTACGAGTTCTAGGACTTAGCCCTTGTTTTGCTAATTGATTTAAGATACCTTGTATGTCCATCTCTCTAATGTTTTCTATACGTTTTTTTCCTAATTGGCTTTTAACGTAATGCTCATAGATGTACTTCTTTTTATGTGTCCACTGTTTAGATGTATCAAGCGTTTCAAAATAAAAGTCAAAGAGCTTATCTAATGTTATCTTAGCTGTTGAGGTATACCCTGCTTCAATGTTTAACTTTTCTTTATCTGCTTTGATGTTTGCACTTCTATCAGTTAGATTATCCTTTTTGGAATAACCTAGTATCTTTTTATGTAACTTACCCTCTATCTTAGCCCACAGGAGGTACTTATAACCGTTCTTCTCATGTGCTTGTATGCTCTTGTATAGGTTAGGGTATTTCGTAGGTTTAAAGTCTTTTAAATTGATAGCCATTTGATACCTCTTGATTTATTTACGTTCTTCTGTTATAATCTAATTACAATTTCCTTCGGGACTACCTACTCAATCTTGGGTAGGGGAACAATTACAACCCCATTAAGTCTTTTAATCCATCTTTTAGTTCTATGAAATCATCTTTATTTATCATGCCCATTTTAGTATCTACTCTTTTCATATCGTATACCTTTGCTTGTACTAGTAGGGCAGTACTTATTTTGTTGGGTAAGAAAGAGAATTGATAAAAGTAATTACCACTTTTAATAGATGTAGAAAGAGGAACACCAAAGAAAAGTTGTTTGTTTAATTTCTTTACTACCAACACTGGACGAGAAAACTCATTACCTTTACCGTTTTGCTCAAATCCTACATTCTCACCTATACGAGTCCAAAATATTTCTCGTTCTTTAAAGTTAATAATATTTTCTCTCTCATCTACAAACTTTTTAACTTCATTCCATTTATCATGTTGCTTCATATCAGCTGTCCTACTGTTCGTGTTATTTAAAAAAGGGGATACTTTGGGGGATACCTATCTTTGGAATTAGTATACATCAAAAGGAATTAAGAAGAACAGTAGTTCCCGTATATAAGGGGTATTAGAACAGTAAAGAATGGTCTAGTACTATAGGTGAGTAAGTTCGAGTCCTCTCATCCGCACCATCTACTTTAATATAATCCTCACAAACAACGACCACATCGAACTTTAAGACACTTTTTAAGCTTTCACTATTTTACGATTGGTAACCTATTGGTAACCAAAACCTCATAACTAATTTACAACTCCTTATTTTTGTGGAATAAGCTCAGGGAAGATATAGGATGCAAAATGAGCATTAAATTTTAGACGTATCGCACTTTTAGGTGTGTCTGATTCTAAAAAGTCCATTTGTATCAACTCTTTTATGAGCGTTGTTGCTGTCCTATCTTTGGTATGTATAATATCCATTACTTTACCTCTTGGCACTTCACCTACCATAAGTAACTCTTTCAAAAGTAACTCACTATATTTAGGAAGAGGCTTTGTAGCAAATAGACTTTCTTTAGAGAGACGTACATAGCTCTCTATGCGTTCATGTAAAGAATGCATCTTTAGGTTTTTATTCATAAAGTCCACTTGATCTAGGGCAACTTCTAGCATAAATTTGATGTAAGAGATAAATGCCTTGGTAGAGAGTGCTCCTCTTCCATCTAAATCACCCTGTCTTACCATATCTGCAAGGGCTAGGTAGCGTTTATAATCTTCTGAACGTCTAGAGAGTCCTCTCGATACATTCCAAAGTCCATAGCCTTCTAGTGACATACTGTTAAAAATACCATCTAATACAAGTCTAGCCGTTCTTCCATTGCCGTCAAGAAAAGGGTGTATCCACATAAGCCTATGGTGTGATGCTAAAGCAAAGATGACTTGTTTTGCCTGTGTGGCATAATTTGGTACTTTGTAAAGTAATTCATATTTGTTAAAGAAGTGTGATAGTTCAGTAGAGTCAGGAGCTATATGTTGTCCTACACGCACGTTACTGTCTCTTGGTCCCCCTGGTATCATCTCTATGATAGTATGCTTCTCTTTGTCTTCTATTTGTAAAAAATGAGCCATGTCAGGGTGTGAATAAAGTGTACGATGTACATCTAAAACAAAGTCTTTACTATAAGGCGTTTGATCTTCTGTAAAATAGTTCTCTACATACTTTTGAACTTCTATGTGCACAAGAGAGAGCTGTTGAAGCTGTTTCTCTTTTGAGTCACTAGAAAACTCTTGTCTTGTAGCTTTATCTATATCTATAGGGTGTGTACCTTCTGATTCTATTTGGTTAGAGTAGTAGCTGTTTACTTTTCTAAGTAACTCTTTAATTCCATAAAGTACTTGTGGGGCATGAGAACCAGCAAGTGAGGCACTTTTGATACAAAGCTCCTCTGCTATAGAGAGAAGTTCGGCATCTATATTTCCTTGATTGTCATTGGGAAGTAGAGGGGTAAAATCCAAAATTGACTCCTTTTGGGACTATTATAACATAATAATTGCGGATTTATTTGCAGATAATTAAACTAGTATATTGTCAGTATATTAAGGACTATTGTTATTTTTAATATTTTTTAAATGTGTGTATAATGCGGATTTATTTGCAGACCACTCTGCACCATACATAAATTTATGAACCATAAAGATATTAGCATGACAATGCGATATACAAAGTTGTCATCTGAAACTGGTAGGGATGCATTAAAGGGGTTATGTGAATAATGGAAGAAAAAAGAGTAAAATCTATTTAGGTAACTAACAAAATAGGAGTATTTATGGAAGATAATATTGATAAGCAAGTTTTTTTAGAACATGCAAAACAGATTTTTAAAGAGATAATGGATGATAGTGTAAAAGTATAATGAACCCCATAAATCAAACCACTAAAAACCACTTTCTTATTTCTAAATGATAGAATAAAGCAAAGAAAGTAAGGAAAATAAAAATGAGCGTTAAAAGACTAGCTCAACAAGCGTCTGTGCAA
>JAYEFI010000133.1:0-8819 GCA_034658615.1 Campylobacterota bacterium | reverse complement strand
GAGGTTTTTGATGGCATTTGCTGATGCCTTTCATCCTAAATTTAAATCTGATTTAAAAAAGATAGACAAATCAGTTGCCAAAGAGATAAAAGAGAAACATCTTGATATCATTTTAAACAACCCTATGAAGAATGAACTCTTAAAAGGGAAGCTCTCTCATATCTACTCTTACCATTTTCAAAAAAACTCTACTCAGTATCGTATAGCCTATGAAGTGTTGGAAGATAAAGAGATTTTATTTCACTACATGGTTGCCACAAGAGAAAACTTCTATAAAAAATTAGAAAATAGAGTATAGAAGGTAAAGGATGGCTACATCTTAATGAACCAGTTAGTCCGGCAAACGATTGCATTACCTACAGAAAACCTATTGATATTGTGAGTGTAGCTACTGTGCAGTGGTCTCATAATGCCGAAACGCTATTAAGTCAGAATTTCATGGATTTATTTGGGATGTAGGTTAATTAGTTACTAACCAAGTTTTGGCTATAATCGCGAAATTAACTATAAAGGCTTTCTGTGTTTAAAAGAGTGTTGGTAAAATTTTCTGGTGAAGCCTTAGCAGGTAAAGAAGGGTATGGGATTGATACCCAAATTCTCAATTATATTTCTGGTGAAATAAAAGAGCTAGTTGACAATGGTATAGAGGTTGGTATTGTTGTAGGTGGTGGTAATATCATCCGTGGTGTGAGTGCAGCAGCAGATGGCATCATTACGCGTACTTCTGGAGACTATATGGGTATGCTAGCAACTGTCATTAATGGTGTTGCAATACAAGAAGCACTGGAGCATGCAGGTTTAGAAGCAAGGCTTCAAACAGCTATTGATATGCAGGAGATTGGTGAAGCTTTTATTGTACGTCGTGCAAAAAGACACCTTGAAAAAGGAAGAGTCGTTGTTTTTGCTGGTGGAACGGGTAACCCATTTTTTACCACAGATACAGCAGCAACACTTAGAGCATCAGAGATAGGTGCACAAATACTGATTAAAGCAACAAAAGTGGATGGTGTCTATGACAAAGATCCCAATAAATTTGATGATGCTATAAAGTTAGATACAATCTCTTACGATCAAGCACTAGATGACCATATAAAAGTAATGGATGATACAGCTATTGCACAAGCAAAAGACAATGATTTACCAATTGCTGTGTGTAATATGTTTGGAAAAGGTAATTTACTTAAAATAGTACAGGGTGATACAAGTTTATGCTCTGTGGTAAAATAGATAGAATAAATAGATACTCTTAAGGATATATAATGAGAACAGAAGAATTAACAGCAAAAGCATTAGAACAATTAGATTACGATAAATACCTTCTAGCAAATGCCGTAGGTAAACGTGCAGAAGCTATTGGTAATGGAGCAAAATCAGTATTGGATTTTGACACATCAGATATGAAATATGCTGATATTGCACTGCAAGAAATTGCTGAAGGTAAAATTACTGTAAGTTTAGAAGGGTAAATCTTCTTGGACGCTTTACTGGATAAAGCCAAAGTAATAAACTCTACCAGTGAAGCTATAGCACTTCTTTGGGAGAGTATTTCTACGCCAAACGCCACTACACTTAAGGCACTAGAACTCTCTATTGATGCACATAAGCATCAAACACGTAAAAGTGGTGAACCCTACATTGTGCATCCCATACTTGTAGCTGCAATTACTGCGAAAATTTCTAATGATGAAACGATGGTACAAGCGGCACTTCTCCATGATGTTGTAGAAGATACTTCTTATACCATTGAGGAGATGCAAGAGACATTTGGTGATGATGTCGCACATTTAGTTGAAGGTCTTACCAAAATTGTTGAGATACGTGATGAAGAGTTAGCCCCGTCAGGCTCAGATGAACGACTTATAAACTCTGCATTAAGTTTTAGAAAGATGCTTATAGCCTCTATCAAAGATGTGCGTGTTCTTGTTATAAAACTGTGTGATAGGGTACATAATATGCTTACTTTGGAAGCATTAAGCGATGAAAAACAAAAACGCATTGCAGAAGAAACATTGGTCGTTTATGCACCAATTGCTCACCGCCTGGGTATTTCTAAATTAAAAAATCATTTAGAAGATTTAAGTTTTCGTTACATCTATCCCAATGAATATAAAGCAATTGATACCTATATTCAAAATAATGCAGTCAATCTCAAATTTAAACTTAATGGATTTATACAGAATATAAAAAAATTAATGATAAAAGATGGATTTGATACAGACAAATTTGAAGTTTTTGGTCGCGTCAAGCATTACTATTCTATCTATATGAAGATGCAACGTAAAGGTGTCAGTATAGAAGAAATTTTAGATCTCTTAGCCATACGTATCCTTGTTAGCGACCCTATAGAGTGTTACAATGTTTTAGGACTTATGCACTTAAAGTATACGCCTCTTATTTCTAGGTTTAAAGACTATATAGCTGTGCCTAAAGAAAATGGTTATAAAACAATTCATACCACATTGTTTTCTGATGAAGGCATTATTGAGGCACAAATACGTACACATGAAATGCATCATTTGGCTGAATATGGTATTGCTGCACACTGGAAATATAAGAGTGGAAATACAAGTATAAATTTAGAATGGTTAGAGAGCTTACATTATCAACATGAATCTATAGAAACGTTTTATGAACTGGCTAAAACAGACCTTTTTTCTGAAGACATTACTGTGTTTTCACCCAAGGGAGACAACTATACTTTACCCAAAGGTTCTGTTGTGCTTGATTTTGCTTATGCCATACACTCGGAAGTTGGAGCAAAAGCAAAAGATGCTTTGGTGAATAAAGAGAGATCTTCACTCTTAACGACATTAAACAATGGAGATATTGTCAAAGTGATAAAAGACACAGAAAATCATCTCTATTGTTCATGGGAAGATACTGTTAAAACTTCAAAGGCACAAGAGGGTATACGAGCTGCATGTAGAACACGCATAAAAGAGACAGATGCACTTAGCGGATATAACATTTTAGCAACACTTTTTTCACATAATTGTGATGACATTGTCACTCTGTTAAAAAAAATTGACCATAATGATAGTATCTATAAACTTCCAATACAACTTGATTACTACAAAGAAACGATTCATCAAGTAGCTGAGTACTTAGGGGCAAAAGAAGTACGTTTTTGGGAACTACTAAAAAAAGGCTATAAAAAGCCTCAACTTAAAGTGTTAGATCATTTTCATTTTTATACCAATAAGCCTTTAGATGGTGTAGAATTCGATTATTGTTGTCATCCAAAAGTTGGAGATAAGATTGTTGCATTATATAAGGATAGTAAGGCTATTATTCACCATAAATTATGTAAAAAAGCATATAGTAAGATTGTGGATGGAAATCAGATGCTTCATGTAAGTTGGGGTACATCAAAACTTTCTAAATATAGACTTACAATCAGTTTACAAAATAGAAAAGGTATCTTAGCAGATTTATTAACAAAGTTATCACAGTTAAATCTCAATATTGAAAGTATTGAATTGGGTATTAAAAACTCTGAACAAGCAGAATATTGTCAAATAGAAGTTGAAAGTTCTGAGCCAAAAAAGCAAGTCATTGCAGATAAAATTTCACATTCATTTAAACTCATTGAAATTATTAGTTTAGATGATGCATATAACAAATAAGTAAGGATAGTCATGTCAATTCATCAAGCGTTAGAAGAGATAGGTAGAGGTACAGCAGAAATTATAGATATGGAACGTATAGAAAAGCTTGTTAGAAAATATTATGATGATGGCACAACCTATACTGTGAAGGCTGGTTTTGACCCAACTGCTCCAGATTTGCATCTTGGACATACCGTACTCTTACAAAAGTTGGCAACTTTCCAGAAATTTGGAGGAAGGGTACAATTTCTCATTGGTGACTTTACAGCAATGATTGGTGATCCTACTGGAAAAAGTGCTACTAGAAAAGTACTTACAAAAGATGATATTGTTAAAAATATTGCCAGTTATACTGAACAGGCATTTAAAATATTGGATGAGAGTAAAACAGACATTGTTTACAATAATGACTGGTTAGAAGCATTAGGTGCAGCAGGTATGTTGCAACTGGCTTCAAATCTTACTGTTGCAAGAATGTTAGAACGTGATGACTTTTCTAAACGTTATGCATCAAATACACCTATTGCAGTGAGTGAATTTATGTATCCGTTATTGCAAGGGTATGATTCTGTACATCTTAAGTCAGATATAGAAATAGGTGGTACAGACCAAAAGTTTAACTTACTTATGGGTAGGCAACTACAAAAAGCTTACGAAATTAAAAAACAACAAGCTGTTTTAATGATGCCAATATTGGAAGGTTTAGATGGCGTCAATAAAATGTCTAAGTCTTTAGATAACTATATTGGTGTTACAGAAGAACCTAAAAATATTTATGGAAAAATTCTTTCTATATCAGATGAACTTATGTGGCGTTATTATGAGTTACTTAGTAATCAATCTCTTATAGAAATAGAACAATTAAAAAAAGATGTAGCATCTCGCACCGTTCATCCAAAATCCGCAAAAGAAAACCTTGCATTAGAGATAACCAAAAGGTTTTATAATGAAGAGTTGGCTACACTAGCCAAAGAAGAGTTTAACTCTGTATTTAAGGCAAAAAAGGTACCTCTAGATATGCCTAAATATGAGATGACAGAGGGTATCTGGATATGTCAAGCACTACTTGATGCTGGTCTTGAACCATCAACATCTCAAGCACGTAGAGATATTAAACAAAATGCAGTGAGTATTGACCAACAAAAAATAAGCGATGATAAGCTTAATCTAGAATCTGGTGAATATATCTTGCAAGTAGGCAAGAAAAGATTTGCAAAAGTAAAGGTAATATAGTGGAATTTAAATCTTTTAAAATTGGTAAATACACCATTGAAAAACCTATTATTCAAGGTGGAATGGGCGTTGGAATTTCTTGGGATCAGCTTGCGGGTAATGTAAGTTTAGAAGGTGGACTAGGTGTTATTTCAGCAGTTGGAACAGGTGTATATAAAAAAAGAGCTTACGTAGATAAAACTGTCGGTAAAGAAGAGAGACCCCTAGACGCAATTAATTTTTACTCCTATACAGCTTTGCAAAAGATATTTGACAACGCTAGAGAAATTTGTGGTGATGCACCATTGGCAGCCAATGTGCTTTATGCACAAAGTGAATATAATCGTGTGGTGGAAGATGCATGTAAAGCAGGTGCAAATATTATTATCACAGGTGCGGGACTACCTCTTACTATGCCAGAGGCTACAAAGAATTATCCTGATGTTGCACTTGTGCCTATCGTATCAACGGCAAAAGCATTAAGAATTTTATGTAGACGTTGGAAAAAAACACATGATAGACTACCCGATGCTGTTATTGTCGAAGGACCACTTTCTGGAGGACATCAAGGGTTTAAATATGATGAATGCTTCATGGAAGAAAACCAACTTGAAAATATACTAGGTCCCGTGGTAGAAGAGGCAAAAAACTGGGGTTCTATGCCTATTATAGCCGCTGGTGGTGTTTGGGATTATGATGACATCGTTAATATGATGAAACTTGGAGCAGATGGTGTACAAATGGGAACACGCTTCATTGGTACAGTTGAGTGTGATGCTTCTCAAGTGATGAAAGACATCATTATTGAAGCGGGTGAAGAAGACATTAAGCTCTTTAAATCACCTGTGGGTTATCCTGCACGTGGTGTAAAAACACAACTTCATGCCGATATAGAAAAAGGTACTGCACCTAAAGTAGCGTGTATCTCTAACTGTGTTGCTCCTTGTAACCGTGGAGAAGAGGCAAAAATAGTAGGATACTGTATTGCAGATAGACTCTCTGATGCCTATGATGGTATAGCAGAGAGTGGACTCTTCTTTACAGGTGCAAATGGCTATAAGCTACAAAAGATTATTACAGTTAAAGAGCTTATGGATAAACTTATGCATGGAGAAAATGTATAGAGTGAAATTTTTTAAAGTTTTTGTTCTTTTTATCCTTACGCATACGGCATTGTTTTCATTAAATAATACACTGCAATCACTTGAAGTAAGTAAGGATGAATTACGTCTTAAGTTTAAAAACAAATGTCATAAAAAGAGTATAAAGCACTTCACCCTTGCAAATCCCCATAGGCATGTTTTTGATTTTAAAAATACACGAGTCATAAAAAATAATATGGCATCTAAACTTGATAAAAATATTAGAGTTTCACAATTTAAAAAAAATACTGTACGTATTGTCATAGAAAACAATAATAAATATGTTTGTACAGCCTATCAGCCTATGCTTATGCATAATAGTTACCATATACCTTTACCTAGTATATCTAAAAAATTACCTGCAAAACGTTACAGTAAAATAAAAACTAAATCTAAAAAAGCTAGCAAAAAAAAGCACACAAAAGAAGTAAGTCTTATCCCTATGCAGTATCATCACTCTGCTGATGAATTGATTGTTATTGATGCAGGGCATGGTGGACATGACTCTGGAGCAGTAGCTGGGGGACGCCAAGAGAAAGATTTGGTCTTAAGTATTGCAAAAAAAGTAAAGAGAAAGTTGAAGAGTCGAGGTTTTAGCGTACACCTTACTAGAGAAACAAACCGTTTTTTAAAACTTTCAGAACGTACACATATAGCAGACAAAAAAGATGCTGTTGCATTTATCTCTATTCATGCTAACTCAGTTGCAAAGAAGCATAGACATAAGGTACATGGTATAGAGACATTCTTTTTACAAAAGACAAGAGATGCGAAGTCACAACGTATTGCTGCAAGAGAAAATGCTGCTGTGCTTAAAGGTGCAGGCTCTAACTTAAGTAAAAAAGTGATTATTGACTCTGTTCTTAGTGGACCAAAAATTGTACAATCAAATAAATTGGCTATAGATGTTCAAAGTAATATTATTGCACAATTACGCAGTAAATATAGTGGTGTAAGAGATGGGGGAGTAAGACATGCACCTTTTTATGTACTTGTGGGTGCTAGTCGTCCATCTATACTTGTTGAAGTAGGGTATATATCTAACCCTAAAGAGAGAAAAAGACTCTTTACGTCCGCGTACCAAAACTTAATTGCACAAGGGATTTCTCAGGGTGTAGAAATTTATTTGAACAATAGAAAAAAAGAAATTGATTTTTAGGAAGTAAAATGTATAAAATATTAGTCTCATGTAGTGTATTATTTATGTTAGCAGGATGTACAACCAAAGAAAACGTTACCTATAGTTTTAATGGTACAAAGCTACTCTCATCTAAGTCAGATAGGTCAGAGAGTCTCATTGTCATAGATGCAGGACATGGTGGACATGATAGTGGGGCAACATCTGCAAACAAAAAAGAGAAAGACTTAGTCTTGAAAATAGCACATCTAACAGCAAGTAAATTTCGTTCTATGGGCTATAAAGTGCATTTAACGAGAAAAAAAGATAGATTTATAAAACTCTCTGGTCGTACTAGAATTGCCGATAAGAAAGAGGGAAAAGTATTTATATCTATTCATGCTAATGCTATTGCCAATAAAAAGCGTTTTAATAAGGTTGAAGGTGTTGAAACATATTTTCTACAAAAAACAAGAGATGCAAAGTCACAGCGTATAGCTAAACGTGAAAACGCTTCGGTACTTCAAGGTGCGGATTCATTGAGTAAAAATGTCATTATAGATTCAGTACTCAATGGTCCAAAAATTATTGAATCAAATAAGTTAGCCATAGATGTTCAAGGGAACATTATGGCACACTTAAGAAATAAATATAGTGATGTTAAAAATGGTGGGGTAAGACCTGCACCCTTTTATGTCTTAGTAGGTGCTAGTCGCCCTTCTATACTTGTAGAAGTAGGGTATATTACCAACGATAAAGAACGTGCTAGACTTTTCACTGCTGATTATCAAGAGCGTATTGCTAGAGGTATTGCCATAGGTACAACAAAATATATTGATAACCGTAAAAAAGAGTTAGGATTTTAACGTTTAAATTTATTATAAAACCATCATTTACATGGTATTTGAGAAGTTAGTTTAGATTTAAATAATAATCTAAAGTAAATGACAAATCTTCATCCATTTCCATGTTGCTTCGCATCCATTTGATGTAGCTTAAGTCTTCTTTGACTACATCTTCAACACGCTTTCCTTTGTGTTTTCCAAACTTGAAGGTACTTATCATTACAGGTGTTTGTGTAAGCTCAGCTAGTTTTTTCATAATGTTTACATCGGGAAATTGTGCTTTTGTAAGAGCCACAAGTTTGGAAAGAAGTAGTTTCATCACAAGTACATCTCCTATAGCATCATGTGCTTTTATAGTGATGTTCAACGTATTGGCTTCTGCCCCTTCTGTTTTGTAAAGTTCTAATGCGTAACGTAAGTACTGTAGCCGGTGATAAGGAAGGTCTGGTAACAGGTGTTTTGCACAACGTAGGGTGTCTATGTTTGTATAGTTGTTCTCAAAACCCTCTTTTTTCACCATGCCTAAATCAAACTTGATGTTATGTGCTATAAGATAATTTTCTTTTTTGTTCAGTTCTTCCAATTTTTTTGCAAAAAGAAGCTCTGCGTAAAGGGGCTGGTTCTCAATGACATCAGGAGTGATGTTATGAATTTCCATGGCTTCTAATGTAATGGGAACTTCAGCTTTACAGAGTTCATCTAGTACTTCTATCTCGTCTTTTCCATGTACAATCATTGCACCCACTTGTATGATACGGTCTTCTTCGCTGGTACCTGTGGTTTCTGTATCAAAAAGTATATATTTTGCCATCTATAATCCTCTAACTAACTTTCTAAGATATTAGCGTAATGTTCCTAAACCCTAAAACACAAATGATATAATAATAACAATTTA
>JAYEFI010000132.1:25751-28008 GCA_034658615.1 Campylobacterota bacterium | reverse complement strand
CACAAATTTTTCATTACGTCGAATATTATAATCTTCAGCGTGTAACAACTGCCTCGCATAAACCTATTAAAAGATTGAGAAGAAATGTATTAGAAATACATTTTTGATTTAAGGTAAAACATATTTTTCTTGTAGTATATTCTCTCATCAACCTCTCGGGGTGCTAATGTCTTTTTAAAAAGATACTTTGGCTGAGATGGCATAAAATTGCCTGTCCCGTTGAACTTGAACTGGTTAAGACCAGCGTAAGGAAGAGACTGTATTTACTTCATAAGTAGATAAATGTGATACTTTTAAAGTATTAGTTTTATCTACTTATATTTCTATCTACTTTTCTCTCTTTTCGTATTTTATTTATGAAAGAGAATTACTACTATGACAAAACCATTTAAAGACAAATTTTCAACCTCAAACGATGAGCTTACAAGAGAGCCATTCCCTGCTTCTCAAAAAGTATATTTAGAAGGAAAAATACATAAAGAGATTCGTGTACCTGTACGTGAAATAACACTGGGGGACGAGTCTAAACTTAGAGTCTATGATACCTCTGGGCCATACACTGACCCATCTGTAGAGATAGATGTAGGTGAGGGTATTCCTGCTATACGTAAAGAGTGGATTGCTGCACGTGGTGATGTAGAAGAATATGAGGGACGCATCATGGCTCCTGAAGACAATGGATACAACACAGATAAGCAACTTGATTTTGTGACAGCAGGTGCTACAGGTCTTGTAAGAACACCACTTCGAGCCAAAAAAGATGAAAATGGAAAAGGAAAAAATGTTTCTCAACTTTGGTATGCTAGACAAGGTATTATTACTCCTGAGATGGAGTTTATAGCACTACGTGAAAACCAAGATGCACAGATGAATGCAGACTATCTTCAAGATGAAGAGAGAGAAGAGAGACTTAAAGGTGAGAGTTTTGGTGCCAATTTACCTGAGAAGATTACTGCTGAATTTGTACGTTCTGAAGTAGCAGCAGGGCGTGCTGTTATTCCTGTAAACATTAACCATCCAGAAGTTGAACCTATGATTATAGGGCGTAACTTCCTTGTAAAAGTCAATGCAAATATTGGTAACTCTGCTACCACTTCAAGCATCGCTGAAGAGGTAGAGAAGATGGTATGGTCAACACGTTGGGGTGGAGATACTGTTATGGATTTGAGTACTGGTAAGAACATTCATACGACGCGTGACTGGATTTTGCGTAACTCTCCAGTGCCTATTGGGACTGTGCCTATCTATCAAGCACTTGAAAAAGTAAACGGAATTGCAGAGGATCTTACTTGGGAAGTTTTTAGAGATACACTCATAGAACAAGCAGAGCAAGGGGTAGATTATTTTACCATTCATGCTGGTCTTTTGCTGCACCATGTACCAATGACTACTAAACGTGTAACAGGTATTGTAAGTCGTGGTGGGGCTATTATGGCTAAGTGGATGATTCATCACCACCAAGAAAACTTTTTAAATACACACTTTGAAGACATTTGTGAGATTATGAAGACCTATGATGTGACATTTTCACTAGGAGATGGCTTGCGTCCAGGTTCTGGAGCAGATGCCAATGATGAAGCACAATTTGCTGAGCTTAAAGAGCTAGGTCGCCTTACACAAATTGCTTGGAAACATGATGTGCAAACCATCATAGAAGGACCGGGACATGTGCCAATGCATATGATTAAGGAAAATATGGAGAAGCAACTTGAGTGGTGTGACGAAGCACCATTTTATACACTTGGACCGTTAACGACAGACATTGCTCCTGGGTATGACCACTTTACCTCTGGTATAGGGGCGGCGATGATTGGTTGGTATGGGTGTGCAATGCTTTGTTATGTGACACCTAAAGAGCATTTAGGTCTTCCCAACAGAGAAGATGTAAAAGAGGGGCTTATTACCTACAAAATATCTGCTCACGCTGCAGATGTTGCCAAGGGTCACCCCGGTGCACGTGCAAGAGATGATGCTATGAGTAAAGCACGTTTTGAATTTAGATGGGTAGACCAGTTCAATATAGGACTTGACCCAGAAAGAGCACGTGAATATCATGATGACACACTCCCAATGGAAGCAGCAAAGGTAGCACACTTTTGTTCTATGTGTGGACCAAAGTTCTGTTCTATGAAAATCTCTGCGGATGTTCGTGAGTATGCAGATAGTCTAGGTACTGATGTAGAGAGTGCAAAACAGCAAGGTATGGATGAGATGTCTACTAAGTTTAAAGAGATGGGTTCTGAGGTTTATGTGGAAG
>JAYEFI010000132.1:0-25651 GCA_034658615.1 Campylobacterota bacterium | reverse complement strand
AAAATCTCTGCGGATGTTCGTGAGTATGCAGATAGTCTAGGTACTGATGTAGAGAGTGCAAAACAGCAAGGTATGGATGAGATGTCTACTAAGTTTAAAGAGATGGGTTCTGAGGTTTATGTGGAAGCTGACAAAATAGAAGCATAATTTTGTAGGTCGGGTTGCCCTCATCCCGACATTAATGTGCATACAATAATATTTACAATCATTTAAACTGTCGGGATTAGGGCAACCCGACCTACTATAATCAAATGAAAAGAGAAAAATATGAATATAGCTATAGCTGGTGTAGGACTTGTTGGAAGAGTTTTAGCACTAAACCTTTTACAACAAGGTCATACACTTACACTCTTTGACGAAGATACAGCCTATGGAGATAGTGCTGCAGGTATGACAGCTGCAGGTATGTTAGCTGTATTTGCAGAGCTTGAAAGTGCTGAGTCTGTTATTTTTGAACATGGTCAACGTTCTATTGTTTTGTGGCCAGAGCTATTAAAGCAGATTAATATTTTAGATGCTTATCAGCAAGAGGGTAGCATCATCACTGCACATCCTCAAGACTATAATGAGCTAGAGCATTTTATTGAAACTTTGCAGTCAAAGGTGTCTGAGGCTTCAGAGATTAAGCGACTAGACAAAGAAGCTATTGTTGCACTTGAGCCTGACTTGGCACAGCATAGTAAAGCATTTTATATCCCTCATGAGGGACAGGTGGATGCACAGCGTTTTATGCATGCATCAAGTGAGTACCTTTTGTCACATGCAGATGTGACTTGGCATCAAAAAACAAAAGTGATGGATGTTTCTTCTGGTGCAATCTTTGCAAACAATAAAGTACAACATTTTGACTGGGTATTTGATACACGTGGGTTGGGTGCACAAGAACAGGTAAATGATTTACGTGGTGTAAGAGGAGAAGTATTTTGGCTTGATGCCCCTGAAGTAAATATTATGAGACCTACACGTATGTTACACCCAAGGTATAAAATATACATCGTTCCACGACCAAATAACAGATATATCATAGGTGCAACGGAGATAGAGAGTGAAGATAAGAGTCCTATGTCAGTACGTTCTAGCTTAGAATTACTCTCGGCAGTTTATAGTATGCATTCAGGGTTTTCTGAAGCACGTATTGTAAATATGATGACAAATTGTAGACCCTCTTTAAGAGATAATTTACCTAAAATTGTGCATGGTACTAAAATAACACGTATTAATGGACTGTATAGACATGGTTATCTTTTGGCACCAGCAATTGTAGAGCAAGCTTTAAATGAAGGAGTTTTAAAATGATAGAAATCATTGTAAATGGAGAAAGAAAAAATGTGCCTCATGGACTTAATGTAAAAGAGGTAGTTGAGGCATTGGAGTACAGAGGAAAAGGGTACGGTTTGGCAGTTAATGGTACCTTTGTTGCCATAGCAACCTATGAGAAAACCATTATAAATGACAATGATAGTTTAGAAATACTCGCACCTGTACAAGGTGGATAGAAAATGAGGAATAAAGATAAGTGGGACATAGGTGGTAAAACATTAAGTTCTCGTTTGCTTATAGGCTCTGCACTTTACCCTAGTCCTGCAAATATGGAAGATGCTATAAAGATTTCTAAATCACAAATAGTCACGGTGGCACTTCGTAGACAAGCAGCGGGTGATACACACTCCAAAGGTGGTAACCAGTTTTGGGATATTATAAAATCTTTAGGTATTGAAGTACTGCCCAATACAGCAGGGTCACACTCTGCAAAAGAGGCTATTACTACAGCACAAATGGCTAGAGAAGTCTTTGGTACAAACTGGATAAAACTAGAGGTCATCGGTGACCAGTATAATTTACAACCAGACCCTTTTGAAACAGTAAAAGCGGCTGAAGTACTCATAAAAGAGGGGTTTGAAGTTTTTCCATATACAACAGATGATTTGGTAGTAGCAAAGCGTCTGGCAGATGTTGGGTGTAAAATTATCATGCCATGGGGGTCCATGATAGGCTCTGGTAAAGGACTTATGAATCCAGATAATCTTATAGCTATACGTAAGCAATTTCCAGATTTACAGTTGGTCATAGATGCGGGTATAGGTAAGCCATCTCATGCCACTGAGGCTATGGAACTTGGCTATGATGGGGTACTACTAAACTCAGCCATAGCACTTGCACAAGACCCTGTAAAAATGGCAGATGCCTTTAGGGTAGCAGTGGAAGCAGGGCGTTTAGGTTATGAAGCAGGTGTAATGAAAGAACGTGAGTTCGCAAATCCTTCTACACCGACGATTGGTACACCATTTTGGCACCAGTTTGACTAGCCAATGGCTTGTCATATATTTTAAATCACGCGAATGCGTGCCATGTCGACACGAACACCCAATGCACCCCACTTACGCTTTAGCGACGGAGGGTATCGAGATTTAGTCTCAGAAAAGCAGAGCGATTTGAGAGGGACGACGATTTTTTTGTTTCGTTTTTTTCTAAAAAAAATGAAAGAGAACAATGCCACAAGTTTAATAATGTGGAAATTTTAATAAACAAAAAGAGAAAAAATGAAATTCCCAAAATGTGACCAAACCCCACTAGGCATCTACCCTGTGGTAGACAGAGCCTATAAACTAAGACCACTCTATGAAGTAGGCATTACCACAGCACAACTTAGAACCAAAGACGCATTCTCAGGTAAAGCACTTGAAGATGAAGTGATAGAAGCCATTAAAATATCTGAAGCGTTTAACGCACGTTTTTTTCTCAATGACTTTTGGGAACTAGGCATCAAACATAAAGCGTATGGAATACACCTAGGACAAGAAGACATACAAAAAGCAGATGTGCAAGCTATACTCAATGCAGGGTTACGTCTAGGTATTAGTACACATACACCTAAAGAGATAGACATTGCGTTAGGGTTTGAACCATCTTATTTGGCTATAGGTCCTATTTATGAACCTATATCAAAAAAGCTGGTTTATGACACGGTAGGTCCTGAAGATTTAAAATGCTGGGCTAAAAAAGTGGATTATCCTATTGTAGCAATAGGGGGGATTACTATAGAAAATATAGCTAATGTCGTTAAGACACAAGCAGTTTCAGGTATAGCGATGATATCTGATGTGTTGGTAGATGGCGAGGTTTCTAAAGAGAGAACTATAGCTTTAATGAAGGTTTTTATGCCTAATGATAAGGTATTTATTTAAAAAATATGGTGAATGAAGTTCTTTAAGCAAAAATTCTTTATACTCATAGTAATTTTAAATATTTGAATGATTATAACGATTCTAAACAACTAATAGTTTTTTCAAAAGGCAGAATAATGAATAAGTTTACTTTTTTAAATACATTTATGATGACTATAGTTTTATTTTTTGGATTAACAATAAGTACATTATGGGCAGAAGAATCTTTGGCAAAAGAAGATGAAATACTTTTGCGATTGCAAAAAATAAAAGTGGCAGGTCATGTTTCTAAATTAAATTCAATAACAAAAATGCACTTTGACTTAAAAGAAGAGATATTTGTTAATGCATTAATGCATTCTCAAAAAAAGACATTTAGATTGATTGATTCTTTATTGGCAGAAGAAAAAAATAATATATCTTTAGATTTGATATACAGTACAGTTATTAAAGTACTTCAACGTATAGATGAAGAAAATATGACTTATGAAATATTAACCAAAGAGTTTGAAAACTATAGCGGTCTGGGCATAGATATTTTAAAATTAGGTATGGATGCTTATGCTATAAATGAAAAGAATCATATAGGTACACTATTTTCTGAGCTTACTCCAAGAAATACAGATATTTTAAATGTTTTTAATCGCATTTATAACAAAGATGATGAAAAGAAATATCCAAATATCTTAACATTGGCATCTGAAGTAAATGTTTTATGGCATTCTGTCATTATGAATAGTATTGTCCTCAAATCCAAAATAGAAGTAGATAGAGACTTTATAGAGCTTTTCAATATTCGTTCTAGCATAATAGAGAAATTGATACATCTATACAAACAAAATACAGATATAAGTCAAATGGATATAGAAAAAATATTGGAGACTTACCCTTCTTTTAAAAAAGCAACATATTTTGGAAAGTTAGAAACATTTAAACTAAATGATATATTTAAAAAAAATATTGAAAATAAACTTCATTTAAGTGGATTTAACAAAATCATTTTTGCCTTAGATGCTTTAGCCTTTATAAATGAACTAGAAGATACAGAGGAAATCAAAGAAATCAATGCAATATTTAAAGAATATCCTAAATTAGTAGAAATAATAATAAAAGATATGGAAAAAAGTGAATATAAAATATATAATTCAATAGACTTAAGAAGAAAAATGATTCCTTCAGCAGTTGTTTTAAATACTAATACACCTATAGAAAGTGGTCTAGAGTACTATAAAATAATTTATTTCAATATTTTTATAGGTGAGATTACTCAAGCATTGATGTCATCTGTATCTAAAATAGGTGAGTCATTAGAGATATTTAAAAATAACAATAGTGATAAATTAGAATCTGATACTAGTATAGAGAAAATAGTTTTTACACTTCCTCAAAACTCTATCATGACAGCAGATATGCACAGCATTACGGTACCAGCTAAAGAAATGGTTTTCTTTAAGCCCCATTCTAATGCAAAAAGATTTATTGATTGTATCAACAACGCAACATTAAATGCAGTTAATGAATCCATAAAATGGAGACTTAATTATACAAATGAAAGCACATCTAGTGATGGAACTTTTGTTGCGTTACAACACCTTAGCAATCAATTTTCTTTTGTTTCTCCTAGTTCTTCAGCAATTGAGTTACATAGTCTGTCATATATGACTGAAACAATGAAAGATTGGCAAAGTTGTATCTTACCAAAGAATTGGGAATATGTTACAGGTAAGAGTTTAGTAGAATCTACTAATGATGCTAGTGCTAACTTTGAATCTCCAGAAACCAAGCATAAGTATTATATCTATGATGTTGAACTTTCATGGGAGTCATCTAAATCTTTTTGTGAGAAAAGAGGATTACATCTTGCAACAATTACTACTGAATATGAAAGTATATTTGTTGAGTCGTGGCTATCGAGTCTTAAAAAACCTTACTATTGGATTGGTGGTACAGATAGTGAAGTAGAAGGAACATGGGAATGGGTAAGTAATGAACCTTGGAGTTATGAAAACTGGGATAGTACTGAACCTAATAATTTTAAAGGAAACTCAGAAAATTATTTACAGATTTATAGAGATACTGGACAGTGGAATGACCTTGAAAATAAAGATGACTATTGGCATCCTGGTATTATTTGTGAAGCATCTTATTTTGATGAGATGGAAGAATAAAATACTTTATTCATTTTTCTTTTAGATCAATAGATGTACTTACAATAATTGTACTGAGATTTTTTTGATAGATAACAGATGTATTATTTTCTGAAATTGTATGACCTTTATCTTGAAAAAATTTCTTTGTTTCTTGGTCTATATAGTTTATATCTTGTTGCGTATATGGTGAGTTTCTAATCAATCTTAGTGTTATATCTGATTTTTTATTTTCTTTTATTTTTTGGGGAGTTGTGAGAAGTTTTTTTTTTCAGATTTCTTTTCTTTAGAGTGCATAGCATAGCCTACATTCTCATAATCAATATTTTTATTTTTATAAGGTATGTGGTAATTATATTCATAATACTTGTTAGACAATAAAAACTTATCGGAATCTATATCACCTAGTGTGATAGTAAAAGCGTCTGTACTAATATTGTGTTCACTCATGTACTGTTGTGCACTATTCTCACTGTCAAACATACCAACATGAAGAACAAAATTCTTGGATTTTGTCAACATGATACGTAGCGGTTGTGATTGGTCACTAAAGTTTTCCATGGCTTTGCCTGCATCATATCTTAATGCAATTTCTTTTGATTTTAAATAGTATATATCCTCTTTTTTATAATGATGTAAAGCAATCTTATCATAAAGATTTTTGTCTTTAGCATAATAAAAATTACCTATTTTTCTGTAGTAGAGTGACTCAAGTACTGCAGCATTTGTCATAAGATTTAAAGATCTATTAATCTCTTTAGAGTGTGCATATAAGCCTCCAAACCAACCTTTATCTTCTATATAAGATTTTTGAAGAACTTTATTTAGAACTTTTGTATAATCATCTGTATACCCATATAAAGCATTATAAATAAAAGATGCCTTTGTGCTAATAATATTTTTTCTTAAGATTGTTTTTTTGTCTTTTTTTAAATCACTCCATAATCTACCATTATTATATAAGGTATTTTGTATCCAGTAAGGTTTTCTATCTAAAGCTTCTTCAGAAGAAGTTGCAATTTTATTTGTATTTATATATTTATCTTTAAGTGCTAAGTATAGATTAGATGAATAGTGTTTGTATTTTAAAAAGTGAGGGTGTTCTAGCATACTCCATAAATAGCTTTCCGCATTAGCAATCTTATGTTTATATCCCATAGGTACTTCATAATTATATATCGCTTTATAATCAAGATTACGATCATCATATAAATGACTATAACTTTTAATATTAAAAAGGTTAAGTGCATTATATATGTAATATTCTTTTGCAGGATCAGATATAGAGGTAAAGCCTCCCTTAGCTTTACCATCAAAATATCTATTTTGCATTTTCTTTTCCATAATAGCTCTTTTGAAATTCCATTTAGACACAAAACCATATATTCTCTTATTGTAGATGGGATAATCTCTTTCTAAATAATATAATCCTGTAAGCATGTGAGCAATAGAGTATAAGTCCCAACCATTACCTGTATTGGTTGTGTGACCGCTTTTTGTTACCCTGTTGGCATCTTTAGCGTTATAATAAAGGTTTGGCAACTCATTGTTGTAGAGCTTCATGTTTTGAATTGTATTTAAAAGTTTATCCATTCGTTGATGAAATTTTTGACTATCAATAATTTCTAGTTCATGTGCAGATATTGTTGCCATAATAGTTTTACCTATATGTTCTGGTTTTATAGTAGTATAAGTATGAAGACTATTAACAAGACCTGTAGATGCGTTATAGTTTTTTTCAAAGTACTGCCATGCAATTTTAGCTTTATTAATATCTTGACTTCTGTTAATGTCTTTTATACTAGGATGATAAGGTTCTAAAACGAGCTTTTTTTTCTCACTAGGGAGACATCTAAAGTTATTTACATTATCTCTATAGTTATCATACACACTTCTTTTTACATTTGGATTTAATTTTTGCAGTGGTCCCATTTTTGCAGAGAGTATACTTTCAAGAATAATTGCATTGGTATTGAGTGTCATAGCTTTATTTTGTCCAGGACGTTTTTCGTAAATACCTGCATAAAATCCTTTTTTTTCATCATTATTATTTTTTAGATAGTTAAAGACTTTATTTGCATAAGGTGTATCGAACAAATATCTCATACCAATACCGGCTTTTGTACTCACTGCTTTAAAATCATCATAATCTTCACCCTTCTGATTGATAGTTTTCCAAGCTTCACCATGTGTATATATCGTATTAAATAAAAAGTAAGGACTAGTATCAATATTGTCTTCCGTAACTGCAGTAAGTTGACCAGTTCTTTTATATCTTTCTTCTTGTACCTTGTATATATTTTTAATGTATCTACTTGACTCTGGGTCTTCTAAGCCATATTCAAAGCCAAGGTACCAAAAAGGTTCACTTTCAACAAAATTTGAAAAAAATGGCCTAGTATCTGTTGGTATTTTAATACCATAAAGATCAACTTCTTTTACAAATTTATATCGTCTTGCCTCACTTGCATTATGCTCCCAAAGTTCATATCCACGAGCTAAGTACTCTTCATATCCAGTAAGGGCTTCGTGACGTATATCTAATTTACCATTGTGATAGGTACCACCATATAAATCTCCTTCAACACTAAGTGTTCTACAGTATCTATATCTAAGAGTAAGTTTTTCGACTTGTGGTGCTAAGTTTTCTTCACATTGTTCAACTAAATTCAGTGCAGCAAGCAATCTCGCAAGATCAGCTGCAGACCATCCCGTACCTTCTTTTTTAACTTTATTCACATAATCAGTCATTTTTGTTGAATTTACATTATATGTTTTATTTGGTAATTCATTATTAAAAAGTTCCATTTTTTGCATGGTTTTTAAAAATTTATTCATCATTTTTTCATATCGTTCTTGGTCAATAAAGTTAAATTTACGTGCTGCATAAATTGCAAAAATAGCATTTGCCCAGTCCCATGTTGCGGCAGATGGAAACTTATGGGCTGCTGCTGTAAGACCAGTTTTTTCATTAAAGTTATTTTCTATATATTTCCAAGCAATCTTAGCCATTTTGAGCTCTTCTACAGTGAGTGTAGAACGAAGTTGGCAAGGGCTTGTAGAGTGTGTAGGTGCTAGGAGTGTTTCATCTTTACCCCACCAAAAAGCATTTAGTGGACTTGAAAATAAACATAAAACGATGATAGTAAAAGTAAAAATTCTAAGAACCATAAATCTATTTTCCTTGCATTAAATATACAACTTTATAAGTATAGCATGTTAGTGACATAGTTTATCTTGGGATAAAGCTATATCCTACTTTATACTTAATCGCTAACCACATCATTATGAGTACGACAGTATGTCCCAATGTATTAATCATTATATTTCCTTGAGAAAATAAAGGTATATTTGACATAATGATACACGCATAGACATGCAGTATAAATATATATAAAGATGCTTGACCCATAGGTATGAAAAACCATCCTAAAACACGAGAGATTGGTTTCCAAAAATATGATAAAAGTGCATAAGAACATACAAGAAGAACAAAGTCATTGATTAGTCTTCCTATACCTAAAGTATTTTTTAGAAAAAACTTTTGATAAATATCTTTAAATGTGCTGGGATCTATGACATGTAGTCTTAAATATGAAGGTATGCCTTCTAGTGGATTGTTGTATGTGAAAAAAAGAAAAAGTAAAAATAGAAAGACTATAGCGAAAAAGGTAATCATGCCTTTTTTAGAGTGAAAAAAGTTCCATATTTGATTACGGTAATAACCGATAATCAATCCATGTACAAAAAGTATTTGCCAAGTGAGTATAGGAAAAGCATATTCGAATTGTGCTCCTGTAAGACGCATATGAAATCCATTATTTACAAAATAAATAATCCAACTCACGCTAATCACTACACCCACTCTGTTTTTACTGAGTAGCCAAAGTATAAACGGAGAAAGCATAAGTAAAATAACATAAAGTCCTAAAATTTGGAACTGGTGTGGACCATATCTTAAAAGAAAAAATTTTGCAATGATCTTGTCGCGATATTCCCAAAAAAGAGATATGTCTGGATAAAGATTAAATACTTTACCAGAATAAGTAGTAAAAGTTGTGACTGAATGAGTATCTATCCACGATATAAGTCCAATAATAGGTATGGATACTATAACAAATAGTGATGTCCTATACAATAAAAAGGCACGATTATATTGCTTATTTGCTGTACTTGAAAAGCCATCATGTTCTAAACGTAATCTAGATAATATTCCCAAGATAAGACCTGATAGCAGTACAAAACCTTCTGCACCTGTAGTGACACCCAAACGCTCCCAGGCTATGTAGTTATACATAGAAGTCATATCGATATGAACTACAATAAGTACCATCATTACAACACCACGAATAAAATCAATTCGTAAGTCACGTTTACCTGTATCTGAATATTGATATTTAGTGAAAATAGAAAACATTGGCTTTATTGTTGGATTAGTTTGCATAAAAATCCTTTATTTGTTTTTTATCATATTTAAAATAGGACCTATCTCTTTATACATAAGAGACTCTAAGATAATAGCATTTGTATTACATGTGATAGATTTGTTTATTTTTCCACTTTTTTCATATATCCCAGTATACCAGCCTCTTTTGCTTTGTAGAGGCTTCAGTTGTTCAATAAGTTTATTTGTATAAGTGGTATGATAAAGTGCATCCATTGCAAAAGATGCTTTTGTGCTAAGTTGTTTCATATTGTTATGCACTTTTCCAAATTCATCAATGGCAGCCCATACTTTTTTATTGACATACAGTGTATTGTAAATAAAATAAGGTTTTTGATCTAGATGATCTTCTGAGACAGCGGTAAAAATACCCGTATTGTTGTAGCGTTCTTCTTGTGCTTTGTATAGTCTATATGAAAATTCTTTAGAGAAGTAGTCCCATCCGAATTCTAAACCATCAAGCATATATGGTTCCATAAGTACATAATTATTTGCATCAGAGTGTTCTTTATCTCGTCTATCATAAGGGATATCAATACCTTCTATATTTATAAAATCTAAGTATTTATCATATCTAAGTGCATTTGTAATATCAACACCAAAAAAGGCGAACATTTTAGATGTATATTGTTCATATCCTAGTCGACCTTCTTGCAGAATAGACTCTTTACCTTTTGCCACTACTGCACCATACAAAGCACCTTGCTTGGTCATATTTTTTAAGTTCCATCTAGACAAAATATTTTTTATCTGTTTAGAAAAAATAGGCTGATTAAACTCCAAATATGCCAATGGAATTAAAATACGACCAATATCTATGGCGGACCAGCCAATACCTTTTTTACTAACTTTATTCTCATAATTTGTCATGGTAAGTGTTTGGGTATTATATACTTTATTTGGCAGTAAACCTTTGTAAAGTTCTATTTTGGATAATGTGTTTAAAAGTGCTTCCATACGTGTATTATATGTTGAGATATCGATAATTTTTAAATGTTTAGAAGAGATAAGTGCCATCATGTAGTTTCCAGTATCCCAAAGTGTTGTAGATGGATAATTATCAACAGAGTTGACAAGACCAGTTGTTACATTATAATTGTTTTCAAAATAACGCCATGCAACTTTTGCCATATCTTTTTCTATCTTATTTAATGATGCTGTAGTTATATTTAAATCTGGTGCTATAGGATTTTCAAGTGTTAGCATACCTAGTCCTTGTTTTTTCATATCTAAATTATTAAGAAAATATATCAATACACTTCCAACTATTAATGCCAAGAGAAAGACTAAATGATGTCTCGCACGTTTTATATTTTTATATTTATCCACAGTATAATCCTTAGTCTTTATATTTAAATAGTGATGCTTGCACAATAGTCCAAAGTGATAACATGTTAAAAACTGACCACATTAAATTGACACTGTATCCAGTTAAAAATATTCTGTCACCAGTGATAAGTAATGTTGTTGAGTAGATAATCCCTATGATGTATAACATAATAAGCCCTAGTTGTATTTTAACTAATCCTAAGAAATTTCCTGCTTTTGCTATCTTTGATGTAACAACAAATTTTATAGGCTTACGTCGTATAACATCCCAAAATGCCTGAAGCACTATGGGGGATATTGCAATAAAAAATTGTCCACCGCGATTAGAGTTAATACCCCAAGAAGCAATCATAAGTGCTATTTGATTAAAAAATAGAAAAGGTAAAAGATGGATAAAGAAATCCATTGAATAACTTTGAACGGGTGCAATATTTGTAAACATAAATATAAGAGGAGAAAGAAGCAATACAACAAGCCAAATAGCTCCAGTGTAAGACCAGAATGTAGAGAAATACATCAGTTTTTGTCCTAAAGATAGTCCTTTTTTAAAGAAAAGTCCAAATTCTTTTGTAATAAGGTCTATTGTACCACCGGCATATCTAAATCTTTGTGCTGACCAGGTAATAAGATCCATCGGTGAAAGCATTCTAGACTCTACTTTAGGGTGTAATACAGATTTGTATTTTTTAGGTTTATGTGCATGCACAAGTAATGATGTATAGATATCTTCAGAGGTATGAAATGAAATATATTCAACATCAATATCAACGATAGCTTTATTTCTATCTTTCGCAGCCAAAATTCTATCGGCCCATCTAGAAATAGCAACACGCCTAAGTGCAGAACTTCTATGTATAGATGTTGCACCACAACAAAAAGATGCATTATAATTATTACGTCTTCTTTGTATTACATCAAAAAACATAGCAGGGTCATTAGCAAATACATCTTCACCTGTCTCTATCTTGCCAAAGACTTTTTGTGCTAAAAGAGCAGATTTATGTCCTAATATTCCATATCTTTTTTTCCAACTACTTTCTAAGGTTTCCCCTGTGGTTAAATCACAAAACCATTGAGGTGTCTGTACCCATGCTACAGCATCATCTTTGAAGTACCCCATAGTATTTAATAGTATTTTTGGAAATAGTCTAGTATCAGAATCAATAATGACTATAAAGTCACCTAAAGTTTCATCCATTGCATTTGTTATTGCTCCGGCTTTACGTCCCTTTGAACTATTCCTAAGTATTTGAGGTACAGCTTCTTCTTTTGCCATAGCTGTCATTTTCTCATCGCCACTATCATCAAGTAGATAATAATGAATATTCCAAGAAGGCAATTTTTCAACACGCTTAGCCGCATGTATCGTCTCTCTTACAAGTTGGGGAGATTCATTAAACACAGGTATGTATATATCTATTTTTATAGATTTATTTTTATACGTATTAATATCTTCTGACTCTACAACTTCATCCATTGTTTTTGGAGGTGTTTTTGGATCAGTATCCTTTATCCTCCAAAAGTTAATTACAACAAAAATTGTACCTATAAACATCATGGTTTCTGCAAATGCAAGAGGTATTGCAAACCATAAGGCATCCATATTAAGAGATTCTGTCCACCTGTAATGTAAATACCAAATACCAAGCATAATAGTAATGATTCCAAAAAATTGAAAGCTAAGCTGCATATATTCAGATTGAGTTTGTGGAGGCTCAGGTACTCTATTGTTATATTTCTCTTCTAAAAAGTAAAGTTCATTCATTATCTTTTTTTTCCTTTTTAGGACTATTTAGTGTTAGATTATATACATTTTTTATATCGACATTCTTTCCCATAAGTTGCATATGTATTGTCGCATTTGATTCTAGTTGAAGTTGATTGACTTTTGTTACACTATCTGAAGCTGAAGAGACGGGATATATATATGTTTGATCTCTTCCATCAGTGCTCACATCTACGGTTAAGGTACAATTCTCCATTGCATGTAGAGTATCGTTAACAACATAAAACTCCAATAGATTGTTTTCATTTTGTTTTGTTACTATAATAATTGGAGCATAGGCTTCTTTTAATGCATGATAGCCTAACTTAGTCTTACGATAATAATCAACTATTCCCCAATTCATTGAGGGCCAACCCTCATTAAACATAAATTGAAAAATAGCTGTTGTATTTTCATATTTTTGTAAACGTAACATTTCGGTAGCATATTTGATAAGTTTTGCTTGATATGTTTGTGTTTGTTCAATAAAAACTTTTAAATCATCTTGATATTTAAGCCCATTTTTTTCACTCCAGTCAAATTGAAAATTATGGTATTCCCATATTTTTTTTGCTTTCTTATTTTTAGGAATAAGATACTTTGATGGTAAAATCTTTTGTAAACTAGATAAATTGGGTAAAGCTTGTGCACCATATTCAGAGATTGTTTTAGCCAGTGAAGGGTTAGAAAAATCTTGATAAACTCCGGTATACCAGCCAAACCAAGGATGTTCAAGATTCGATGAGAGCTTCTTTGTTATATGGTAGGCATCATATTGTATAAGTGCATCATACAAAAATGTATCTAAATTTTTATTTTGTTTATTGCTATAGTTTTCATATTTCCATTTCATCCATTCAGAATTATAAGGTGGCTCATTGTGAATAGACCAAAGCATAATACTTGCATGATTATAAAGTTGATCTACCATAGTTAGCATTTGCTTATGCGCTTCTTTCCGAAAAGAGTCATCTTCAATATATCCCCATTGTAAATTATAATCTTGCCAAACTAAAAATCCCATTTCATCACATAAGTCATAAAACATTTTAGGTTCTATGTGTGCGTGCACTCTTATAGTATTAATATGTGCTTTTTTCATAAGCAACAAGTCTTTTTTAAACTTATTTTTATTCATTTCACTTAAATATTGACTAGAAATATAATTTGTACCTTTTAAAAATAGAGGAGTATTGTTGAGTACATATTGTTCTTTATCATTTTGATACAGTTGCTTAAATCCAACATTTTGAGAAAGCTTTGTATCGTCCATTTCTAAAGTCATGGTATAAAGATGTGGAAACCCTCTATCATGTGTGTACCAATGCTTGGCATCCTTTAAAAAGAATGTAAAATGTTGAGCTTTATCATTGTCTAATTTGAATATTTTATTATATGACACACCATTAAAATTATAAGGCACAAACGATATTTTTACATTTTGTTGTTGTTTAGATTGTTTATAATATAGCAATGAACTATGTGATGATTGTTGAAGTTTATCGATGATAACTTTTATATCTACTTTTACGCCATTAGTTTCTAGGACAGGGGTAATTTTCAAGTCTGATAATTTATAATGTTTATAACTTTTTATAGCTACATCAGCCCATATACCCCCGCTATTTTTATCCTGTCCTAATGCTGACCATGCTCCACCAGGTCTTGTATCATGATGTGAAAAGATGCCACGCAAAAGTGTTTTATGTAAACTATAATTTGTAGGATAATTTTCTAGTGGTGAATTTACTCTTATTTGTATATCATTGTCTCCAACATTTAAATAAGAAGATATATCAAACTCAAATGGGTTAAAATATCCTGTATTGGAACCTACAAATTGATTGTTTACCCAAACATCACAAAGATAATCTACACCATTAAATGTTAAAAAATGTGTAGAGGCCGCAGGTAAGTTTTTTGTATTGATGGTTTTTTTAAACCAGATAATACCCGCATAATTTATTCCATTAAGGTACCAATTGTTTGGTATCTTCATGGTCTTTTCATTACCATCAAAAGTATATACATGTTGATTTGATTTTGGTAGATTCTGTTTATAGTAGGACCACGCACCATTTAATGAAGTGGTCTTGGGAAATGTATGCCCATAGAGAATAGAACAAAAGAACAATATTAAATATTTTTGCATATTTGTTTCCTAAAATTTTATATTATCTATTTATTTTCACTTCACCAATATGTTGAATCATTTCCATGATTTCTTTTTGTTCATCCGATAATGATTGTTCATCTTTTCTTGCATCATCTACTAAAAAATTCATATCAGACTCTTCAATATCAACAGAGTCTCCAAATGGATTAATAATATATTTACCTGCAATAATTTTTTCTTTAATAGAAGCAAAACTATTCACTTTTGTATAACTAAGTATAATACTTTTATCAATAGTCACATTTTCTTTTATTACACTTCCCGCTCCAATCATGCAGGGACCAATAATGGTAGCACCCTTCTCAATGCGAACACTACTTCCAATATAAACTGGTGGTTTAATAGTGATTTCATCAAGATTTACATTACAATTTATTCCCATCCATATACCAGGTCTAATTTCCTTACCATAAGGTTTTATATGATTTATTTTTTGCTCAATTAACATAGTGTTAGCATTATAAAAGTCTTTTGTAGACCCTACATCTACCCATTGAAATTTAGGAGAAAATGCAAAAAATGGTAAAGATTTTTCTACAAGTAGCGGCAGTAGTTCTCCACCTATATCATACTCTTTATCTGAAGGGATATAGTCAAATACTTTTGGATCAAAAATATAAATACCTGTATTGATGATATTGCTTTTAGCCTCTTCAATTTTAGGTTTCTCCTGAAAACTAAGTACATGATCTTCATCATTGGTAACAACTACACCATATTTATAGACTTCATCTTTGGGGACTTCTTTACAAACAACAGTTGCCATAGCATTATTTTTTTTATGGTATTGCATTGCTTCAGTTAAATCTAAATCTATGAGTGCATCTCCACATATAACTAAAAATGGTTCATCAAAAAATTTTGCGTATTCTTGCACTTTTTTCAACCCACCAGCAGAACCAAGACCTATGGGAATAATTTCTCCTTCTTGCATTTTTCCTTCAAGAGAATAGGCTATTTGTACACCATAGTCAGCACCATTTTTATAATGATCTTCTATAGTATTTGCCATATAACCGACAGTAACCATAATATCTGTGAAATCATGGGCTTTGAGTAAATCTAATAAATAACTCATAATCGGTCGTTCTAGTATTGGTACCATTGGTTTTGGTAGCATATATGTCAATGGTCTTACTCTAGTTCCTTTGCCTCCAGCCAAAATAACTGCTTTCATTGTAATTCCTTATTTTGTATTATATGTAATTTTAACGCTGTTTTTTATTTTAGAAACGCTTGTTGCTAAACGTACAGCTAACTTTAGTCCTCTACCATTCTCAACAAGATTATTCATCACTTTAGCTTCTTCTTTGGTAGGTAGTGTGAAATTACCTAAGCCTTCATCTGTGATATTGATGATTATTTTATCAATATAGATTTTTATTTCTATAGTAACTTCTTTATCTACTTCAGATTTATTTCCATGGATAATAGCATTTGTTGCTATCTCGTGAGTCGTAAGTAATATGTGACTTTTATTTGTTTTATTTATTTCTGTAGGTAGCTTGTCTTCAATCCAAGTAGCAAGTTTTACCAATTCACTAGTTTGACTTACAAGGGTTAAAGTATGTGTCACCTCCAGCACTAGTTGCACAGCTCAGAAATATTAAAAATACTATTAAGCTGTGTAATCTCCATAAGTTCCTTTGGTTGCGAAGTAAGTGCACAAAGTTCAAGGCTTCCTTCTTTTGATATCATTTTCTTAAAAGCACTAATAAGAACACTAAGTCCAGAACTATCTACAAAAAGAACCTTTTGCATATTGAGAACAAGGGTATCATTGCTCTCAACAAGTGCAAGAAGTTCATCTTTTACTTGTTGCATATTGTTTATATCAATCCGTTCATATTCGATATTTACTGTGGTTCGATTATTGTTTTGTGTCGTTGTTATACTCATCTTGTTGTGCCTTTTTTCGGATTTATATTCTATCTCATGTGTATATTTTCGCCATAAATTTTATATTAAAATATTTAGATATAATATACTCATGAATAATATTATACTACATAAACATAATAAAATTATTAAATCTATTATATTAGCAGCACTTGTAATGTTGGCAAGTATTTTCTTTTTTGTACCGTATATTACAGAGAAATATATCATTAGTGCTGCATCTAAACAGGCACTATTGTCCATCGATAAAATTAAACTTACAAGACAATATTATGTAAAGAGAGTAGTCAATGATATAAAATCTCAAAAAAATCACTCTATGACATTCAATTATGAACATGAAGGTAAAATAGGTGTATTACCTTTACCTGCAACACTTATTCATGATTTGAGTAGGCTCTTTAGTGATAAGCATACTGGTACATCCTATCGTCTATATAGTAAGTACCCTTTTAAAAATAGACTTAGCAGAACTTTAAATGACTTTCAACAAGAAGCTATAGACTTTACGACAAAGAATCCTAATGATGTACTTATAAAACGAGATAAAATTAATGACCAAGAAGTACTACATGTAGCTGTTCCAGATAGAATGAGTGCACAAAGCTGTGTTGCCTGTCATAACAATCACCCTCAAAGAACATGGCCTAAAGGTAAATGGCGTTTAGGAGAGACTAGGGGGGTTTTAGACGCCACCATTTCCATAGAAGATGATTTAATGGCAATGAAAGAAATCAGAGATTACATTCTTGCGTTTATCTCTATCATTTTTTTTATTGTACTGTACTATCTATATCGTGTTTTAAGATATAGAGAACAAGAATTGACTGATGTTGCTAATGAATTTGAATCAGAGGTTAATGTGCTCAATACATTAGTCAATGAACATGTCATTATTTCAAAAACAAACCTCAATGGCATGATTACATATGTTAGTAACGAGTTTTGCAGGTTAAGTGGTTATTCTAGAGAAGAACTTATGGGATCATCACATAATATTATTCGTCATCCAGATGTTTCAAAAAGTGTTTTTAGCGACATATGGAAAACTATAAAAAATGATGATGTTTGGACAGGAGATATGCAAAATCGTGCAAAAAATGGTTCAACATATTATGTATACGCAAAAATATTCCCTTACTATGATAGTAAACAAAATAAAATAGGATATGTTGGAATACGTGATGATATTACACAACGTATATTGTCTCAAAAAAAACTTGAACAAGTCCAAACACTTCATAAAACTATTACAGATAACCAACAAAGTATTTTAGTAATGACAAATAAAAAACAAGGAGTAGTAAGTTTTAATAAAAGATTTTTTGAATTATTTGATTTTCAAAACTTTAAAGAATTTAAAGAGAAGCATGAATGTATTTGTGAACTATTTATTGAAAAAGAAAATTATATTACTTCTGATTACAATAAAGGTGAATGGATTGAGGCAATTGTAAATAATCCAGATATTTTACATAAAGCACTTATGAAAAATAAAAAGGGTAAAGAACGTATTTTTTCAATTCTTTCAAAAAAAGTTATATTAAATAAAGAAACTTTTTATGTTTCCACACTTACAGATATTACAGAACTTGAGCAGGCAAGGGAAGCTGCAGAGTCTTCAGGAAAAGCGAAAACAGAATTTATGGCAAATATGAGTCATGAACTACGTACGCCCCTTAATGGAGTAACAGGTTTTACGAAATTACTAGAAGAAACACCATTAAGTGAACAACAATCTAAATATCTTTCTATTATCACATCCTCTGTGGGTAACTTGTTGAAGATTATTAATAATATATTAGATTTTTCAAAAATTGAAAGTGGCAAGATGGTAGCAAATTATATTATGATAAATCCTTATATTGATTTTGAAAAAGCACTCAAAATTTTTAGTTCGACGGCTAAAGAGAAAAATATCCATTATAATGTTAACATTAGCACACGCATTTCAGAATGTCTTTATGTTGATAATTTTAGACTCACTCAAATATTTTACAACCTTATTAATAATGCTATGAAATTTACTCCTAAAAAAGGAACAGTAACGGTTGCTGTAGAACTGTTGTCTAGTAGTATAGCATCAGAAAAATTACGCTTTAGTGTGAAAGATACAGGAATAGGTATCTCTAAAGAGAATCAGACAAAAGTATTTGAAGTATTTTCACAAGCAGATTCATCTACTACTCGTGAGTTTGGTGGTACAGGATTAGGACTTAGTATTAGTGCATCGCTTGTTGAGATTTTGGGGGGTAGACTACAACTAGAAAGTGAAGAAGGTGCAGGGAGTTACTTCTTTTTTGATTTAAATTTTAAAAAATGTACTGATGAACCTATGAGTTTTATTAGTGAAATTACCGGGCAACCTATTTATATCTTAAAAGATAATAATACAAATATAGATGCTATTGTCGAGCAGTTAAAACATTTTGATGTTTCATATAAAGTTTTAGAACACAATAGTAAGGAGAAAAAAATAATAAAATCGTCTATATGCATTGTATTTAATTCTGAAGACCTTGCATTATGTGATGATGAAACTAATCAAGTTATATTTATCTTTCAATCTGATATGTCTATAGCATATCCACCTCATATACGTCACATACATGACTTTGAAGCCTTTCCATCCATATTATATAATACTCTTATGGATTTAAATAGATTAAAGAGTAACAATGAAGATCAAGCGTTAATTGAAGTATATGAATCTATGAAATTAAATATTTTAATTGCTGAAGACAATATAACCAATCAAATTTTACTTGAAGAATTATTAATACGATATGATATTATTCCTACTTTTGTGCAAAACGGAAAAGAAGCAGTCAGCCAAGCTAATGGGGGTTATGATATTATTTTTATGGATATCAATATGCCAATTATGAGTGGGATGGAAGCAACTAAAATAATACGTGAAAATGGTAACACTATCCCTATTATTGCCTTGACAGCAAATGCTTTAAAAGGAGATAGAGAACGATTTTTAGAAGCTGGCATGGATGACTATATAAGCAAACCAATTGATTCAGATGCATTAGATGAGGTACTGAAAAAATATGGAAAATAATCATAGTTCTGAAAATAGTATGGTTTTAATTGTTGATGACCAATCATTTAATTTGGATCTATTGGAATATTCGTTAAAAAATCAAGAATATACAACAATTATACGTGCATCTAGTGCAAAAAGTGCACTAGAAATTATTACATTAAATCAGATAGATTTAATCATTTCAGATATTAATATGCCAGAAATGGATGGTTTAGAGATGCTACAAAATATTAAGTCTGATAAAATTAATCAGTATATCCCGATTATTATGGTGACTGCTAAACATGAGGAACGACATAAGGCATTAGCGTATGGTTGTGAAGACTTTTTGTCTAAGCCCATTGACCCTCAAGAGCTTAATTATAAGGTAGCAAATCTTTTAAAATTAAAAAAATTTAATGACTTGCAACAATTTTTTAATCAAAAACTAGAAGAAGAGATAAGTAGAAAAGAAAAACAGCTTAAACATTTTTCTCAAGTTGAACAAGAATTAAAACTAGCCAAACAGATTCAAGATAGTATTTTACCTACACACTTTACAACGAATGCCAATTTAGATGTATTTGGAAAGTGTATTCAAGCTTCAGAAGTGGGCGGCGATTTTTTTGATATATTTGAAAGCAATAACGGAGAGTATACAAATTATATTATGGCTGATGTATCTGGACATGGATTTGCATCAGCATTGATTGCCACGCAATTTCGCTCTATATTACGTTGTGAACTACGGAATAGTAGCTCTTTAGAGCAGGCAATATATACTATTAATAATATATTTACAAAAGAAAATAACAATGACTCTATGTTTGTTACGGCACTATTTCTACGTTACAATCATAATACGCATACTATAGAGTCTATAAATGCAGGTCATTACAACCCTTTAGGAAATATTGATATGAGGCATAAGAGTGGTATCCCCGTTGGCATCATGCCCAATATTCACTATGAAGTTTTAACAACACAATTTAATAAAGGTGATAGTATCATCCTGTATACTGATGGCATTGTTGAGGGTGAAGCAAAAGATGGGACAATGTATGAAGATAGATTTTATAAGCATTATAATTCTCTCAGAAACTTATCAAGCAAAAAAGAAGTAGAAGCACTTCTTGTCAATTATCATCAATTTATTGATAAACAAATAGATGATGTAACGATCTTATCTATTAAGTCTTTATAGGTTATTGGGGATTGTTTTTTTCTAACGCAGTTAATATTAAGTCTTTGTTTTCCTCTAAAGCATTTATGTGATCTTGTAATAATTTTCCAATTTTATAATAGTTAATGTCACTATCATATTCAAGTTGATTTGCAAGATGAACAATATCATCTAGCATTAGCGACAGTGCACTACCTCTAATAGCATGAGCATTCATTCTCATAGCATTAATATCATTTTTTTCAATATCATTTAGAATTAATTGCATCGTTTGGGAGCTACTATCTATAAAAGTAGTCAGAAGCCTTTTGATGATAGATGTAGAAAATTGCATTTTTTCCTGAGCTTTTCTAATAGACTTTATAGTAGCATCAATATTAAATAGGTTATCTGTTTCTGTATTTTTCATAGTAGTTATAGTACCTTTTCGTGATAATATTTTGTTAAAACCTGATTAAGTAGATATATATCAAGTTTTAATTTTCATGTGCTTATAAATATCTTATCATAATATATTTTAATACTAGTAGTAAATCTATCTGGACTAAGCCGTTGGTGCGATGGCAATCGCCCCCTACAGATGTAATTAAACTAATATCCACCTATTTAAGCATAGTAAAAACAAATTTAAAGTATAAGTAACCATTAGTCTCTCGGGGTGCCAATCATTTGTATAAATGTGGCTGAGAAAACCCGCTGAACTTGAACTGGATAATTCCAGCGTAGGGAAGAGAAGTTTATACTATTACTCATGTAACTTCTTTCCTTACTACTATTTTAAGGAACATTATGAAATCAAATACTTTAAAACTCTCTGTTTTAGCCTCTTGTGCATTGCTTGTGACAGCATCATTTGCAGAAGAAATCACACTTGACCCCATTGTAGTAAGCTCTGACTTTAGAGAAGCGAAACTTTCAAAAACATCTAAAGCAGTAAGCATTTTAGGTGAAGATAAACTTTACGATAAATCTTCACAAGCTTTTGAAGATGTATTGGGTCAAGTACCTAACGTAAACTTTACTTCAGGTGCGTCTAGAGCACACTATGTGCAAATACGTGGAATTGGTGAGAGAAGCCAGTTTAAATCTCCAGTAAACCCTTCTGTAGGGCTTATGGTAGATGGCATAGATGTGTCTGACTCTGCGTTGGCACTCACTATGTTTGACACGAAGCAAATAGAAGTACTAAAAGGTCCACAAGGAACCACTTTTGGTGCGAATGGTATGGCAGGTGTTATCTCTTTACAAAGTAATGAACCGAGTAAAGAGACACAAGGTCACATAGAAGCAACGGTAGGAAACTACAATACCAAAGCGTATGGTGCAGCCATAGGTGGTACACTCGTTGATGGCACACTACTTGGACGTTTTTCTGTCTATAAAAACACCTCTGATGGGTTTATGGATAACACTTTTTTAAACAGTGAAGAGACACAAAACATAGATGAGCTTACAGCAAAAGCAGCGTTACGTTGGTTTGCATCTGAAAACCATACTGTAGATGTGAACTTTATGCATGTAGATGTTGACAACGGGTATGATGCTTTTACTTTTGATAACTCACGTAATTCAACATCTGATAAACCAGGAAGTGACACGCAAGAGACAGATGCATTTGCAGTAAAGTCAACGTATCAGGTAAATGCTGCGATGCACTTGGTTTCAAAAATCTCTGCTTCAAAGTCAGACATGGAGTACTCTTATGATGAAGATTGGTCTTATGAAGGTGCATTTTCTGACGACATGTACCCATATAGTTCATTTGACCAATACCTAAGAGAGAGAACAAAACTAGACGTTGATGTACGTTTAATCTCAGATGAAGAGGGACGTCTATTTAGCGGTACAACGGATTGGACTGTAGGTGCGTATTATAAAAAACAAAATGAAGACCTTGTAAGAAACTACACCTATTTAGACACGCCTTATACAAGTACGTTTGATACTAAGAACATTGCATTGTATGGTCAACTAGACAGTAAAATAACGGAGAAACTGACTTTAACTACTGGACTCAGAGTAGAGAAGTGGGAAGCAGCATTTTCTGACTCTGATGCACTTAACATCGACACAGATGAAGTACTTGTAGGTGGGAAGATAGGTCTTGCATACCAGCAAAATGAAAACTGTTTACGTTACATTACACTTTCAAAAGGCTACAAGCCTGGAGGTGTCAATGCTGATAATAGCTTAAATGACAATGCCAGAGAGTTTAAAACAGAACATTTATGGAATGTAGACTTTGGAAGTGTAGGGACGTTCCTAGATGGTAGTTTAAAAACACGTATGAACGCTTTTTATGGTTTAAGACGTGACCAACAAGTTAAATCATCTGTAGTACAAGTGCGTGAAGATGGAAGTACAGACTTTACAGACTACCTTGCAAATGCTGCGAAGAGTTACTACTATGGTTTAGAGTCACAAGTGGATTACTATCCTGAAGATATGGTACATGTGTTTGCAAGTCTTGGGTTACTCAAAGCTGAGTTTGATGAGTATACAGATCCTAACCCATCAAGTGTAGATGTAAATGATAGAGCACCAGCACAATCGCCAGAGTATCAGTATACTATAGGTATGGACGTTGGATTTTCAGAAAACTGGAACTTTAAAACTGAAGTGGTAGGTAAAGCAGAATACTATTTCTCTAACAGACACAATGAGAAGGCAACAGCTTACCAGCTCTTAAATACAAGTATTACGTACTTTCATAACAACTTTACTGCGACAGTATGGGGAAGAAACCTTATGGATGTAGACTATGAAACACGTGGCTTTGGAAGTTTTGGTAATAACCCTGGAAATGGGTATGCAACAGAACTTTACACACAACAAGGGAGTCCACGAACATTTGGTTTCACTTTAGGGTATGATTTCTAATGGAAATTTCTGTTGATATTAGCATGTATCCTTTGCAAGAGGGATATGAAAAACCTATACTGGCTTTTATAGCTGCTCTTGAAAAAGAGACCTCTATAGAAGTGGTACGCAATGAGCTTAGTACGCAAGTACATGGTGAGTATAAAACTATTATGGCACTTCTAGAAAAAGAAGTCTATGATGTCTTTGAAGAGATTCCTCACTCTATTTTTGTCATGAAGTTTGTGGGAAACAATAGAAAAGGCATTTTCTAGCATGCAACTGAGTGTAGAAACCATTTCCCAAGCGTTTGCAAGTATGCCTGCTTGGGAAGTAGCAGCTGTTATTTTTGGTATAGCATATGTACTTTTAGCAGCCAAAGAGTCTTTATGGACATGGTTTTTTGCATTTTTTGGTACACTTATTTATACCATTCTTTTTTGGGAGGGGGCATTGCTCTCTTCTTCTATCCTAAACTTTTATTATATGATTATGGCTTTGTATGGCTTTGTGTTGTGGCGAGGTAACAAGCAGAGTAGAGAACTAGAAATAAGCAGATGGTCACTGAAAAAAAATAGTATGACAATAGTCTCTGGAGCAGTACTTAGCATCACGTTAGGTTTTTTGTTTGAGACCTACACTGAAGCTAAATTCGTCTACTTAGATGCTTTTGTAATGGTATTTTCCGTGATAGCCACATGGATGCTTGCCAATAAAGTACTAGAAAACTGGCTCTATTGGGTAGTCATTGACTCAGCAGCTATTGTTTTGTACTGGCAGTCTGGTTATGTAGCTACGGTCGTACTGTTTGCACTCTATGTGGTACTGGCTTTTTATGGCTATACCTCATGGCGGAAGGTGTTTAGTGAAAATAGATAAAAAGCTGTTATCTGACTACACACTCTTTGACAATCAAACCATACTCTCTTGCCATCTCTTAGCACATCAAGGCTACTGCAACGAAAACTACATCATCACCACAGATAAAAATAAATACCTTCTGCGTAAACTCCTACGTGATGACATCGATAGACAAAACGAATATAAAATACATCATTTAGCATACGAAATAGCTATAACGGCTAAACCTTTGCTCTATGATGAAGTAAATCAAATCATGATATTTTCGTTTTTAGAAGGAAAGCATAAAGAGACATTAGATGTTCATGAATTAAAAGATTTAGCAGAAGTATTAAAAAAACTACATAACATTGATCATGAAGGTAAGCCTACAGCTTTAGAGATACAAAAGCACACCACAACGATAACTAAAGCTTTTAAAACCATCGAAAATTATCCTAAAGAGTATGTGCTTTGCCATAATGACTTGAACCCAAAAAATATATTTTTTTCATATGATATAAAATTTATAGACTGGGAATATGCTGGGCTCAATGATAGGTATTTTGATTTGGCTTGTGTATGTGTAGAGTTTTCTTTAGATGAGGAGATGCAGGAAATATTTTTAAAGGCTTATTTTTCTAAGAGATACTTCAAAGAAAAGTTAGAGTCTTATAAAATAATCTACAAGACTTTATGTGAGGAGTGGTTTAAAACCTAGTCATCCCTGCACCTGAGGGTGCTATGCCACCACCAATGTAGTTGGCAGTCATGGCGTCCATCGTTGAAACATGTGCCATAAACCATTGGG
>JAYEFI010000131.1:0-28013 GCA_034658615.1 Campylobacterota bacterium | reverse complement strand
TTTTTTCATTATGATGTCCTTTTTCTTTTTATCATAACTAAATAGTGTAAAGGTTATATAAATTAAATGTATAATACATCATTAAATTTATAAAAGGTGCAGTGTGAAAGAGAGTAAAAAAAGATTTGAGATTGTTCACCATTTTAACCATATGTCTCTCTATGCTATTTTGCTTTTACTTCTTGTACTTTTCGCTTCACTTTTCTTTTTTCTTAAACAAGATAATAAAACAAGACTCATAAGCCTGAGTGATCAAGTTGTTGAAAACTTTAGGGCAGGACTTGATAAGGAAATGGTAGATTTACTCTCTTTTTCTATGGCACTTTCTGAAGATGGAGAATTAAAAAATGCTCTTAGTCAAGAGGATGAAAGTAAAGGTTATAAAATACTTTCAAATATCTCTAATCGTTTTAAAAAACATACACATTTAAAATCGCTACGTTTACAAGTGTTGACTCCAGATTTTTTTATTTTTGCACGAAGTTGGAATGAAGGGTTTGAAGGCATGCCTATTTGGTGGTTTAGAGATGACCTAGATAGGGATGGTCAAAACAATGAACCTAAGGTTGGTATGGAAACTGGAAGGCTTCTTACCTTTAAAACTACAGTACCTATACGTAGTGGAGATAAAATTTTAGGCTATTTGGAAGTCATCACTTTTATAGATGAATTTTCTACTAAATTAAGACAAAGAGGTATTGAGCTTTTTGCACTTATGGATGAAAAATACTTAAAACAAGCAGAACTCATGAGGGATTTTCCTCTTTTACATGGGTATGTCGTTTCAAATCAAAATTTTAATAAGCAGTTAATAGACAAGGTTGAAATATTAGATTGGGAAGTGCTTTTGGCTAAGAATCATGTGTATGAAGATGATATATTGTATGTGTATGAGCCGATGTATAATGGTAAGAAAAAGCAGATAGGTGTGTATCTTTTGGCTATCACAAAAGATATGTTAAAGAAATATGAAAAAGAAAATCAAAGCATTTCATTTTTTACGCAGTTTTCTAATGAAGACATAGAAAATGTAGTAGACGCTTGGGAAAATCCATACGGAAGTTTTCGGACTAAGTTTGATAAAGATTTGATTGAACTTTTGCCTAAGTTGGAACAAGAAGATAAGTTAATTTTAGAAGCAGAAGCACATACAATGTTAAACAGTTATAGTAAAAGTGAACTTATAGATATTGTCTTAGAAAACTCACACAAAGAAAAAAAGATAGGAGAGATAAAATGAAAATACTTATACTAGAAGATGAGATGGTATTGGCAATGAGTATGAGAGAGTTTTTAGAAGATAGTGGATATGAAGTGACATGTTTTACAAACTCTGAAGAGGCATATGACTCTATCTATGAGACAGTATATGATTTACTTTTGTTGGATGTAAAAGTACCAGGTGAAAAAAATGGTTTTGAAATGCTTGAAGAGTTGCGTAAAGATGGCAATAAAGTACCGGCAATATTTATTACATCGTTAACAGAGATAGATGATTTGAGTCGAGGCTATGAGTGTGGTGCTTGTGACTACATACGTAAACCTTTTGATTTGGCAGAATTAAAGTTACGGGTAGAACAAGTCATTAAGCAACAGTGCTTTTCATCTGATGAAGAGAAAATTGAACTTCCTTTTGGTTATAACTATGATTTAAAGAAGATGAAACTTACTTTAGATGATGAGGGCATTAAACTTGCTAAAACTGAAACCAAAATATTAGAACTTCTCATTAAGCAAAGAGGATCAGTGGTAAGTTGTGAAATGTTTTGGGAAGAAGTATGGGGTGAGTGGGTAGATGCAGCAAATATACGTGTTCAGGTAGGAAACTTACGTAAGAAGTTGGAAAAAGATTTTATAAAGAATGTACGTGGTGTAGGATATAGTATTGATTTTTAATACACAGGAATTTGCTAAGAAGTATGCTTTGATTTATACGGCATTGCTGGCAGTGATACTCATTGTTCCATTGGTGGTTTATGTTTTACTCCTCTTACAAATAGACGAGGCAAAAGTAAAGCTTTCACTTAAAACACAAGTAAAATCAGTCATAAACTCTATGCAACGCTATGATAATGCTGATAAGGTGTACCACTTTCCAAGATACAAAACCTATCAGTCTGCTCTCTATGACAATAGATATCAAGTACTTTTTAGTACTTTAGAGTTTGAACCAAGTTCATTTGCAGAGGGCTTCCATAAGCAAGGTAGTCAGTATTACTATATCTATATACTTCCTTCAAAACATTATTTTTCTGCGGATTACCTTTTGGTTTCTACAGAACACACGGCTAATAATATTTATTTTTTAGCCACAACAGTGATGATTGCTATTGTTATTACACTGTTTCTTTTTTCATTTTTATTACTTCGAAACTTTTCAGCACCTTTTGAAAAACTCAATACTCAATTAGACAATTTTATAAAAGACTCTATGCATGAGATAAATACACCATTAAGTATTATTAATCTTAATGCAGATTTATTTGCCAATAAATATGGAGATAATAAATATCTCCAACGTATGAAATCTGCATCTAAAACACTTTCAACTATTTATGATGACATGAACTATTTGGTAAAGCAAGGAAGAGTTCAGCATAAAGTGCAGAGCATATTTATGGGACGGTTTATACAAAATCGCGTAGACTACTTTAAGGAAATAGCTAATCTAAAAGATATTAAATTAGAGACAAATATTACAATACCATTGGAGTATACATTTTCTAAAACAAAGTTACAACGCATTGTAGACAATACAATTTCTAATGCAATAAAATATAGTATTGAAAAAAGTACTGTTGAGGTTTCACTGTATAGAGAGAAGGAGAAAGTTATTTTTACTGTAAAAGATTACGGTGTAGGTATAAAAGATATAGACAAAATTTTTTCACGATACTACAGAGAAAATGAGGCCAAAGGTGGGTTTGGTATTGGGCTTAATATTGTTAAGCAAATTATTGATGAAGATAATATACTTCTAAATGTCACATCCATTGTAGGTGAAGGTACTACATTTCAATACATTTTTTCACAGCATAGTAAAATATTATAAGATATTATTTATATTTTTACACTTTTTTTACACTTCCTTGTTATCATACCCCTGAAATCAAATAAAAAGGAGTGTGAATGCAAACAAAAATCAAATACCTTGCGTTAGCAACATTGTTTTTATCTGCATCATCAGTGATAGCTGCTGCTGATCTGACAAAAGCATATGATATGCCAGATGCAACGAAGATGATAGAGAAAGATTTATTTGCTGGGCCAACTAAATTTACCATGCCTAAATCATGTAATCTTAATGACCCAGCAGCTATAGCTAGAGGGGACTTTATGTTTAACAACCTTAATGGTAAAAAAGCAAAAGGTAAAAGACCTGAGGGGTTAGCTAAGTTTGTTGAAAAAACAGGCAAAGATGGTAAAGTTAAAAAAAGCCCAAAACAGTATGGTAACTGTATTGCTTGTCATGATATAGAAGGCTCAAAAGGTGCAGGAAACATTGGTCCTAGTCTTGTAGGCTATAAAGCAATGTTTTTAGATACTAAAGTAAGAGATGCACAGTTTGTATACCAAAAAATTGCAGACCCTCGAATTGATAAAGCGGACACACATATGACAGTGAACCTCACAACAAAACTTTTCAATGAACAAGAAATTTGTGACTACACAGCATATGTTATGGCAGATAGAAGTAAAAAATAAAAGGACAATAAGAATGGAAAGAAGAAAATTTATACAAAGTATTTGTGCAGCATCTGCTGTAGTAGCTGTGGCAAGCCCTGCATCACTTTTGGCGAAAGATGCACCTAAAGGTGGAAATATATTGACCTATGATGCAGCAGTTGAAGCAATCACTGGTGGAAAAGCAGTAACTGATAGTGACAAAATAAAACTAACAGTACCTGAAATTGCTGAAAATGGGGCGGTTGTACCAGTAAAAATAAATGTTGAAAGCCCTATGACTGACGCAGACCATGTAAAAGCAATCCATGTACTAAGTACTAAAAATGGAAATGCAAGATGTGCAGACATCATGTTAACACCTATGAATGCTAAAGGATATTTTGCAACACGTATTAAACTTGCAGGCACACAAGATGTTGTTGCCTTAGTAGAATTAAGTGATGGTTCGTTTCTTAGAGCATCCAAGCCAGTAAAAGTAACTATCGGTGGATGTGGTTGATATTGTTTCGTTACATGACATGAAGCAAAGCGTTATAAATATATAGAATACTTAAAGGACAGAAAATGGCAGAAGCTAGAAAATCAATGATAAAATTTAAACCTAAAAAGTTTAAGGTAGGAGATACAATTAAAGTTGACTTTATTGTGATTCATCCTATGGAAACAGGTACAAGAAAAGACAAAAAAACAGGAGAACTTAAACCTGCAAAGTTCATAGACAATATTACTTTTTCATTAGATGGGAAACCATTTACAACAATGAAAGTATGGGAGACAGTATCTACAAACCCTTACTTTTCTGTAAATCTAAAAGTACCAGGAAAAGGAAAGATAACGGTGGACTACACAGACAATACTGGTGAGAAAAACTCTAAGAGTAAAAAACTTAAACCAAAAGGATAAGTTATGAAAAAAGTATTATTATCATTGGCCTTTTTGAGTACCATGGCGATGCTTCAGCTTAATGCTGGAGAACAGTTTGCCATGAGTGATGCAGATAGAGCAATGTATACAGAAATGTTAGAAAACAATCCTGCAGAGATTTATGTTGAAGAGGGTGGTGAGATACTTGAAGAAGCATTAGGTGGAGAAGAAGCTCTAGCTAAGTTCCTTGAAGTATCAGAAAAAGATTTACCTAAGTATATTGCTGGTTTTCCAAGATATATTAAAAAACTTGGGAATGTCGTGGGTATTGATCAAGTGATACAAGCGTTGCAAGTAGAACAAGGTAAAGAGAAAACAAAACTGAAGTCTGGAAAAATGTTTTCTATGTTGGCATATGTAAAATCATTGGCAAATGACGAGCTTATAAATATTGACGTAGAAGCAGATGAACACATTAAAGCGGCTTATGAACTTGGTAAAGTGACATATATGACAGCACGTGGAGGAAGAGGACTTTCTTGTAACTCTTGCCACTCTGCAGACATTGTGGGGCAAGTACTTAGAACCCAACCACTTCCAGATTTGGGAGATAATAATGTTGCGGGTACATGGCCAGCATATCGTATGACGAAATCTAGTCTTAGAACAACACAAAGGAGATTTCAAGGGTGTATGAATAATGCATTGCTTAAAGTGATTCCTCTTGGTTCTAAAGAGATGAATGCCCTTGAAGTATATATTGCAACACTGGCGAAAGAAAAAAATCAAAAAATTGCCATCCCTGGCTTAAAAAGATAAGGAGTACTCAATGGAAATAGATAGACGAGACTTCCTCCAAATTGCAGGTGCTTTAGGGTTACTTGGTGCTGTTGGAGGAACTAATCTTTTTGCAGGTGATAATGCAAAAGAAAAAATTGCACAATTGTCATTTTCAGATGTTGTTGACTTTGAAGCAAAAGGTAAAGCTACAATACTGCATATCTGTGATATGCATGCACATATTAAACCACTGTATTGGAGAGAGCCATCAACGCTTATCTCTGCTAAGAATCTTGTAGGAACACCTGGATTTATTTGTGGTGAAGCATTTCAAAAGCATTACAATATTCAGCCGGGTACATTAGATGCCTATTTTGATACGCATAATGATTTCTCTGAACTTGCAAAAAAGTTTGGAAAAATGGGTGGTATTTCACACATGAAACCTATTATTGATCATGTGAAAAAAGAGAGAGGGGCAGAGAATGTACTGCTTCTTGACTCTGGGGACACATGGCAAGGTACAGCAGTCGCACTTAAAACAGAAGGTGAAGCTATTGTAGATGCTCAGAACTATTTGGGTGTAGATGTTATGGTGGGACACTGGGAATTTACCTATGGTAAAGAGCGTGTACATGAACTTATAGGTATGTTAAAAGGTGATTTTATCTCTCAAAATGTCATAGACAATGATCCATTTTCTGATGACTTTGAAGAGCTAATATTCCCTCCATATACTATCAAAGAAATAGGTGGAGCAAAGATAGGTATCATAGGTCAGTCATTTCCATTTACTTCTACTGCAAACCCTAAGAAGTTTACAGAAGGTTGGAGTTTCGCCTTACGTCATGAGTCTTTACAGGAGTATGTAAATATGCTTCGCAAAGAGAAAAAGGTTGATGCTATCGTAGTGTTAAGTCATGATGGTTTCTCTGTAGATCAAGAACTTGCTAAAAAGGTGAATGGTATTGACTTTATTTTAAGTGGTCATACACACGACCCTAGTCCAGATCCTATTGTGGTAAACGGCACAAAGATTTGTATATCTGGTAGTCATGGTAAATATGTGGGACGTTTAGACTTAGATATTAAAGATAAAAAAGTAGTGGACTTTAACTTTAAGTTGATTCCTGTTGCATCAAACTTGATACCAGCAGATAAAGCAGGTGATGCACTTATAGAAAAATGGTACAAGCCTTACAATGAAGAGGTCAATGAAGTATTGGGTACAACAAAAGGGCTCTTGTATAAAAGAGATACTTTTTACTCAACCTTTGACTCTCTCATAGGTATAGCTATTGAAGATGAAATGAAGTCTGACATTAACTTTAACCCTGGGTATAGATGGGGAACAACCATTTTACCTGGGGGTGATATATTAAAAGACAATGTCTACGAAATGACGGGTATTACATATCCTGAAGTCTATACATTTGAGTTAAAAGGTGAAGTCATCTTTAAATTAATGGAAGACATCGCAGATAATGTATTTAATTCAAATCCACTGTTGCAACAAGGTGGAGACATGAGTAGAGTTACGGGTGCGAGTTATAGCATCAAAATTTCTGCTCCATCAGGCAAACGTATATCTGACTTCATGATAGGTGGTAAACCTATTGATATGAAAAAGACCTATAGAGTTTCATCTTGGGGTGGTAACTTACAAAATGTAGGTGAAAATCTAGATGAAAAAATAATACGTCCTGTCTATGAAGTTGTGAGTGATTATATACGTAAGAAAAAAGTGATTGACATTCCGATGGAGTCTAATGTAAAAGTGTTAGATATGGATTGTGGATGTCCAGTTGCAGGTGCTACGTGCTAGAGTAAAACCGTGCCTCGTTCTCTTTGTTTTGAAAACATTGTTAGTCTCTTAGTAAGAAAACGGGGCACCAAAAAGTTGTGATTTATGGTTACAACCCTATTATAGCATAAGTCAATAATATTATAAAAATAACAAGGGGTATAGTATGAAAAGAAAAATGATTCAATTAGGATTGGCAACATCTACAGCATTACTGCTCAATACAATGGCAATGGCAGGTTCTACAATAGCAGAACCAAACGTGGCAATAAATGCACCAGAAAAAGCACCCAATACATGGAAAAGTAAACATAAGTTTTTTGGTTTTTCTCAAATTGGTGCCCAAATGGGAGATGGTGCTAAAAAAGGTGATGATGCAGATGTAGGATTTGAAGCAGATCGTCTTCGTTTAGGTTGGAAGTATTTTTCAGGACCATTAGCAGGTAAAGTATTTTTAGATTTTGCTAAAAAAGGTTCAGACAATGGTTCTATTGGTGTACCAGATGTAGTAAAAGATGCATTTATAGCATATAAAATGAGTGATGCAGCAGTGATAAAAGCGGGTATTATTAAAACACCAGTAGGTATGGGGTTTACAATTCCAGGTTGGAACTTAGATGTAATTAAACGTGGTTTTGATAAAAAGTTAGCATTTGAAAGAGCCAATGGTGTGATGCTCTCTGGACGTGACATTGGTTTTGGAAATGATGGTAAAGTAAATGGTCTGGAAATGGGACATGAGAGACCTTGGAAAGGTTTTGGTTATGACCTTATGGTTACTGGAGCAGTAGGAAGATCTGGTGCAGTCAATGCAAAAGATGAAAATGGAAATATTTACAAAGCAAATGGTAGCAATGGTTACATGGGTCGTTTAATGTTTGACTGGGGACAAGCGTTGCATGCAGAAGTATCATATGGTAGTATTGCAGGTAATACAGATGGTTCTGGTGAAGACTATACTGTATTTAATGCCGGTATAGATTCTCACTTTGATGGATATAATTTTAAAGCAGAAGCATATGCGGTTGAAAACATCAGAGGTACTGCTGGTTGGGACATGACAACGATGGCACTTACGGGAACATATTACCTTACAGATACACTTGAGTTTGCAGTAAAAGACATACGTGGTACAGAGACAAGAGGTGGTGTTGATTCTGATGCGGCCAATACCTATATAGGTCTTAATTACTACATTAACCCTAAAAACAATAAAATGAGTAGAAAAGCAAGAAGAGGTAGAAATAGACACCGTATTCAAGTAAACTACGTGTTAGCAGATGTTGACGATAGTTTTAAAGGTGTTGGTGCATTATTTAAAGATGATACAATTTTACTACAGTACCAATTTAAATTTTAGATTATTAAAGGTTAGCATATGAAATATATACTCTTATTGTTGCTAACCGTCTCCTTTACTTTTGGTTTTGAATACAATCTTAAACCACAAAAGGTAGCAGAAGACGTTTATTGTTTTTTCGGCAAGCTTGAAAATATAAACAAGCAAAATGCTGGGAATATGGTAAACACATGTTTTGTACAAACAAAAGATAGTTTCGTTGTTGTTGACAGCGGACCTACTTTTTCTTATGCTGCACAAGCCTATGAGCAGATGCAAAAAATTGCTACACTCCCCATAAAGTATGTCATACTTACACATGATCATGATGACCATTGGTTAGGTAATAGTTTTTATAAAAGCAAAGGTGCTTTGTTGATAGGTCCAAGGACGTATGAACAAAATGTAGTTGTAGGTATGAAAACTAGAATGGAACAAGCTTTAGGCAAAACATTGTATGGAAACACTAAGATTGTTTCATTAGATACTATTGTGGATAACAATTTAACCCTAAAGGTATCAGATAAAACATTTGAAATCAAGCAAGTGGTCACAAAAGCACATACTGAGGGTGACCTTTTAGTGTACTTACCTCATAGCAATGGAGGTGTTGTGTTCGCAGGTGATTTAGTGTTTAATGATAGGGTAACATCCATACGTGATGGCTCACTCATAGGTTCACTTAAAGTGTTAGATGAAATAGATGCATTAAAGCCGAAAGTGATTCTAGGTGGACATGGGTATGCGACAGATGGTAATGCCACAAAAAGCCTGAGAGCGTATCTGACTCAAATGAAAAAAGAAGTACAAAAAGCACTTGATGATGATGTTTCTATAGAAGAAGTAACAAAAAAAGTCTTAATGCCTGAGTATAAGAAAATGAAGCTCTATGATGTGCTACAGAGTAGAAATGTTTTTGTATCATACCAAGAACTTGAGATGTTAGATGAGGATGAAGAATGAAACTATACGTATTACTATGCCTGTGTCTGGGGTTTATATATGCATCAGATGGTAAAGATATATATGAAAAAAAATGTGCATCTTGTCATAAAGGATATATCTCAATGGATGCACTAAAGAAAAATTATTTAGACTACAACAATACACTTCTGAAGTTAGCCGCTCCCACGATAAACCAACTCTCTTACAGATTAAAACAACGCATAGGTGACCCTAAAGGAGATAACGACATGCATCGTATGGAAGTATCTGCTTTTATTTCTGATTATGTATATTATCCTGATAGAGATAAGTCGGTATGTTTGCCTGATGTAATGCAGCATTTTAAAACAATGCCAAGCCTTAAAGGTAAGATTAGCGAAGAGGAACTAGAAGAAGTCAATATGTTCATTTATGAATATGATGAAAAAATTGTTAAACAAAAGTCTGTTAAATATGAGGGGTTTGATGAAGCTTTAAAGCGTGCTAAAAAAGAACATAAAATTATTATGATTAAGGCAATGACGGATGATTGTCACTATTGTAGAAAAATGGAACGAGAAGTGATGATAGAAAAAGATGTGACAGATGTGCTCAACAAAGATTTTATTACCGTGATGGTAGATGTGTCTAAAATGAAACTACCTTTAGGGTTAAAATCTGAAGTCACACCTACATTTGTATTTGTAGATGAAGAGTCAAATGTACTCATGCATATACCTGGTGCATGGAACAAGACAGATTTTCTTCTCTTGCTTGAAGAGGCAAAACAAAAAAAATTAACCACAAAGGATAAAAAATGAAAAGACTAATACCACTTTTAGTATTTATGATAAGTGCTGTATATGCAGAAACAGAATTTGCCAAACCTAAGCCTGCTATGGATAACCCTAGACAACTTATCTTTTCTATTCCTTCTGCTGAAAGTAAAGAGGTAAACCGTATCATAAGTACAGTCAATAACGTCATCAAATTTTATGGCATTGAAAACACAGAAGTTGTTATTGTTGCATATGGTCAAGGAATCAAAGCACTCTTTAAAAAAGGTGATATAGATATACGTAAGCGTATAGAAGCATTGATGACTTATGATGTAGAGTTTATTGCCTGTGGCAATACAATGAGGACATTAAAGATTGATAAAAAAGACCTTTTAGATGATATTGGCTTTGCTACTGCAGGGATTGTAGAAATAATAGAAAGAAAGTTGCAAGGTTTTAGTTATACACAGCCATAATTTTACATAATTTTTACACTTAGTAGCTATAGTCTTTTATCAAATTAAAAGGATGATAGATGAAAAAAATGATTTTAGTTTTTGTCATGATTGTGACAAATATGATAGCTGCGAACAATGCCGATATATTGTTATATAAAGTTGCCAATAAAGACCATAAAGTAACAGCACAAACTTTGGCGGATGGTTTGACTGCAAATGGGTATGTTGTTTCTAAAAATCAAGATATGAATGGACCTTACGAAATACAATTTAAACAGACAAGTTTTGATAGTTATAACCTAATGACTATTTACCACCATGACACCTCTGTAGCACTTGTACCAAAGTACCCACATAGCGGTATCTTTACACCTTTTTCTATAGCTACGTATCAGAAAAAAGGTGATGAATATTTTTATATAGCATTTTTAAGTGCACAGGCACAAGAAAATATTTTAAAAATAAAAGATGTATTATTACAAAAACTTGAAAAAATCACAAAAGAGACAATTGCAAAGGTACTACCTACAGCTATTGAGTCTGCGTTACCTTATGAAAATGTAAAGACAGATGAGGCACTTTATACTAAATACTCTTTTGATGTGGATGATGCAGATGCAATGGAAGCTAGAAGTGATCTTATGATGATGATGGAAAGTGAGATGAAACCTACAGGTTTTGTAGTTGCGAACTATATAGACTTTAACAAAGTACTAAAAGAAGAAAAAATAGAAGATTATATGTTTTATGATGCATACTCTCTTTGTAAATTAAAGATTATTTATGAAATGTCTAAAACGAAACCAGAAGCAGGTGCTTTTGCTCCTTGTACAATGGCTATTTACCATAAAAAAGGAAGCAATAAAACTGAAATAGTTACATTGAGTATAGCAAACCTAACATCCTCGCTTGCTATAAAAGACAAAAGCCTATTAGATATGTTAACAAAAGCACAATCAACTATGAAAAACATCATTGAAGAGTCAGGTGAATAGTAAATAAAATGAAATTAAGAAGAAAAATTCATTTTAGATATTCAATAAACTAATGGAACTTTATGGGTTATTTACTATATTAAATGACTCATTTTAGGGCTAAACAGCTTAATTCAAATGTTTTTACCGACAACTCATTAAAAGTTAAACATCAATAGATTAGAATAAATGCATATTTAAAATTTTATTTTAATAAAAGAGATAAATAATACCAAGGAGGAAATATGAAACTAGGTTTCTTAGTTGACCTTAACCTATGTATGGGTTGTAAGGGTTGTGAGATTGCTTGTAAAGTGGAAAACGAAGTACCACTTAGTACATGGCGTTTACGTGTAAAATATATTGATTTGGGAGTGTTCCCAGATACGAGAAGGTCTTTTACACCATTACGTTGTAATCATTGTGAGAACGCTCCCTGTGAGCGTATCTGTCCAGTATCTGCGTTACACTATTTGGAGAATGGTATTGTAAATATTGATAGTGCTAGATGTATTGGTTGTGCTGGGTGTATGATGGCCTGTCCTTATGGAGCAATCTATATGGACCCTGAGACTAACACAGCAGATAAATGTACATACTGTGCACACAGAATCGAGTCTGGAATGATGCCAGCTTGTGTTGTTGCCTGTCCTGTTGAAGCAAATATATTTGGTGATATAGAAGATGATACTTCACACATTTCACTTTATATTATGGAGCATAAAGGTGCGGTGCAAGTACGTAAACCTGAGAAGCACACAAACCCTCATCATTATTATGTAGGTGGTGGTAATCAGACGCTTAACCCACTTGCACATGAAAGAATAGAAGGGTTCAGCCTTTTTAATGATATTACGCATTTAGAGCATGTAGGTGACAAAAATCACGGTATTTTAGATAGATTTCTTGCACCATTTAGTGGACATGATGAGAAACTTAGTAATGATAGCTTATTAAAATCAGTCATAGATGCAGATGAAACACATGAACAAGAGGGAGGACACTAGTATGGTAGAAAGTATACACGCAACACAAGCAGTAGTAACACTTGATGTGCCTATCCAAGGTATTGTTTGGGGTAGTATTATTACTGTAAACATGTGGGCAAAGAGTATCGGAACAGGTGTTGTTTTCTTAGCAGCGTTCCTTTGGTTTAGACACAATAAAGAAGATATGCCAAACCTTAAGTGGATCATGCCTCTTATTGCATTTATTGCATTAAATGTATTTTTGTTCTTTACATTGATTGACCTACACCAACCCTACAGAATGATAAATATTTTCTTACACCCACACTGGACCTCGTCTATTACTGTTGGTGCATGGTTGGCTTCTATTTTCTTAGGACTCATTACCATTCTTTTAGCAATTGGTATTGGGACAAGATTCCCTGGCGTTCCTTTTAAAGGGTGTCTGTTGACTAAATTTGGTAGAAACAATGCAGGACTCTATGAAAAGTTAATGCCTTTTATTGTGTTTTTAGCTATTCCTGTAACGACCTATACTGCGATTATTATGGCACAGTCGTCTGCACGTGAGTTATGGCAAGCACCAACAGAAGTTATGCAAATGATGTGGGCAGCACTTATGGCTGGTTCTTCAGCACTTATTTTCTTCTCTGGTTCGTGGACAAAAGAAGCTAGAAAAGATTTAGCATTGATTCTTGCAATTGCTACATTCTTTTCATTGGCTATGTACCTTTCAGAATACTTCTTCTCATTTAAATCAGCAGAAGCAGAAGCTGTATTGGCATTTGTTCAATCAGGTGGAGAACAAAATATTAAATTTTGGATTGGATTAACTTTAGGGTTTATCATTCCATTCTTTATCGCTGTTGGAAACATGAAGAGTGATAACAAAACGTTGCTAAATTTAGCAGCACTTTTAGCATTGGTAGGGCTATTCATTGTAAAAGATGTATGGCTTAAAATTCCACAAATGCTACCGTTGAGTTAAGGAGAAATTAGATGACAAAATCAATGAAAAATGACAATAACTTTATAGAAGGCAGAAGAAGCTTTCTTAGAGGTACAGCATATTCTGTAGCGGGTGCAACACTTGCAGCAGGCGTATTTGAAACACTAGCGTCTACACCGGCACAAGCAGAGACTAAATTTACAGCAACACCAAAAACACTTGCCTTTTATCCACCTCTTGAAGAGTGGGATTCTTTTACAGAACTTTCTGGAGAAGACTGGAAGCGTGGTGGTACACTAAGAAATGGTGTGCAGAGTGAAGAGAATCCAGATGGTATTAAAGCCACAGAATATATGCTTGTACCTACTTCATGTTCAAACTGTGAAGCTTCATGTGGGTTGACTGCATGGGTTGACCTTTCTACATACAAAGCAGGTGGACAACTTGCAGTCACTAAGTATATGGGTAACCCATTGCACTCAGGTTCACGTGGTAGAAACTGTGCGAAAGGCTATGCAACACAATCACAAATGTATGATCCAGATAGAATCCCTTTTCCTTTAATGAGAGCTCCAGGTTCAAAAAGAGGGGAAGGTAAGTGGGTAAGAACTACTTGGGATGAAGCGATGGCTAAAATCGGTAAGAAGATGAACGAAACCCTTAGAGTGGGTGATGAAATGTCTAAAAAACTTTTTGTACACCATGTGGGACGTCCAAATGAAAATGGATTTGGACACCGTGTTGGACACTCTATGGGTTGTGATGGATACAATTCACATACAAACATCTGTTCTGCTGGGGCTAGACAAGGTACAATTCAATGGTCAAATGACGATAGAAACTCACCAGATTGGTCTAACGCAAAACTTATTTTTCTTCAGTCTTCTCACGCAGCAGATGCAGGTCACTACTTCCAACAAGCTGCTGGACGTATTGCAGAAGCACGTAAAAAAGGTGCGAAGATTGTTGTTATGGATCCAAGACTTTCAAACTCTGCTGGTTTGGCAGACTTATGGGTACCAACATGGCCAGGAACAGAGACAGCTCTGTACTTGTACCTAGCAAACAGAATACTTAACGAAAAAGGTATCAACGGTGAAGACCTAGTAAACCACAATTTTGTGAAAAACTGGGTAAACTGGGAACACCTTATGAAAGACAGAGAGTACCTTCAAGTACTTGTAGATAAAAAATATATAAAAGCTGTACCAACAGGTGATACTTACGAAGAATTCATCACTATGATTTCTGAAATGTATTCTCCATATACACTTGATTTTGTGGCTGAAGAGTGTCGTATTGAAAAGCGTATTGTAGAAAAGCTTTATGATATGTTTATCGATGCAGGTGCGAGAGTTGCAACCTATATTTGGAGAGCTGGACCAATTGGTAACAGAGGTGGATGGATGATTGCACGTTCTGCATTCTTACCATTTGTACTTCGTGGTGCTATGGCTGGTGATAAAGGTGGTGTAGGTCTACACCACTGGCATGTTATATCGGTCAATGGTAAAGGTGATGCAGCAACGCAAGCAGGGGAACGACCTCCAAAAGTTGATGTTTGGAATGAAATTGCATGGCCACCTGAGTACCCACTCTCTTCTTATGAGATGTCTCATATTATGCCTCACTTATTGCTTGATGATGAGTGGAGAAATAAATGGAAAGCTAAAGGTTTAAATGTACCTGAGAAGATTGGAGTATGGGTACCACGTATGTACAACCCAGTGTGGATTAATCCAGATGGATTTAGATGGATAGAAGCACTTAAGCGTGAAGATAAAATTGAAATGTCATTTAACCTTTCACCAACTTGGTCTGAGACTAACTGGTATTGTGACTTTGTATTGCCTGTTGGACTTGCTGGTGAAAGACATGATCAACACTCTGAAGCAACTGAACCAAAAAGATGGTTATCTTTCCGTCAGCCTGCACTTAGGGTAGCATTAGAGAAAACGGGTTGGAAGCCAAAAGATCCAACAAGAGCAACTTTAGAAGCACACGTTAAAGCAGGTCTTGGTGAAATTTGGGAAGAGGTAGAGTTCTGGGCAAATATTATGGTACACCATGTAGATCCAGATGGTAGCCTAGGAGTGAAGAAATTTTGGGCTTCAAAAGAAGACCCAACAAGAGCTGTAACGATTCCAGAGTGGTACCAAGCAGCCTTTGACAAGCTTCCTAACCTTAGAAAAACGGCAAAAGCAGCATACCCTGACTCTAAGTATCCAAACTATGAGATGATGAGAGATCAAGGTACTTGGTTAGAAGAAGATAATATCTATAAACCACAAGAGAGACCACTTAAAAAAGTAGGTAGTACGTATGTTGCACATGGTCATGAGTACCCAGAAGCATCTGTTAAAAAAGATGAGTTTGGTATTTTAATGGCAACAGATTCTCACGGTAAAGAAAAAGCTATTGGTATTGAAGTAGATGGAGAACTTGTACAAGGTTTCCATACATTGACTAAAAAACTTGACTTTTACTGTGAGTGGTTTAAAGATTGGAAATGGCCAGAGTATGCTATACCTATTTACCCTACCAATGCAGAAGACAGAAAGAAAATGACACATGTTGTTACGCACGTACACCATGACCATATGAAAACTGAAAATGAATTTGCACTCAATACGGTATTTAGATTGCCATATAATATTCATACACGTTCAGTGAACTCTAAGCACTTGATGGAGATTTCACAAAACCATAATCCGATTTGGATTAACACACAAGATGCGAAAAAGCATAACATTAAAAGAGGTGATTCTCTTAAAGTAACAATACAAGATACCGTTTCTGGTCTTGAATCTGGTTACTTTATTGCAATGGCAGTACCAACTGAAGCTACCATGCCAGGTGTACTTGCTAACTCACACCACGCAGGTAGATGGAAACTGAAAAACGCAGTAGAGATTCCAGGGTTTGAGCATAAGCTAGGGATTATGGGAGTAGGTGCACCACTGTATGAAATGACAATGGATGGTAAAATTGGTACACTGAAGCCTGTTCAAGGTATTGTTGGTGGTATTGAAGATAACAAGGACTCTTGGCAGTTTAAGCAGTACAACAGAGACCTTGATAACATTTGGTGGGATGGACTTTCAGGTTCATGGCAAAATGCTGTTGCACCTTCACACCCAGACCCAATTGCAGGTAACCATGCATGGCACCAAAAAGTAGTGATTGAACCTGCTGGTAAAGATGATCAAATTGGTGATATTTATGTTAACTATGAGAACAATATGAAAATATACCAAGCTTGGAGAGATAAGTTAACACGTCCACTTGATGCAAATGATACAATTAGACGTCCTCAACATATTAAACGTCCTTCTGTACCTTTGTCTGACAAAGCGTACTCAGTAAATATTAAGGGCTAATACCTTTTAGACATTAGGGCAGACACGTAGGTCTGCCCTCACATACGATACAATTTTCCAGATAAATCATCAATTTATAGCTTATTTATCTTGAAAGTGGTATAGTGCCAAATATTGAACATGAAAGAATTATATAGAATGGAAGAACTCAAAATAGAATTACAAAACCGTATCGCAATTTATGGATTGATTTCAAGGTTGATGCTTGTAGAAGTAGATGAGAAATTTTTAGATACAATAGAAAAAGATGAGGCGTTGTTAGCACTTTTTCCTAACTATAAAGAGTGGGATAAACGTGATGAATTGTCACGAAAAGAACTTGTTGATGAGTACTATAATGTAGACTTTGCAAATCTATTTTTGATGCATTTAGTACCTTATGAATCTTTTTATACTAGAGATGATCAAATGATAGAGTCTGGCTCTGCTAACCCTGTACTTGATTTATATAATGAACTCGATTTTCGTGTTGAGCTTGAAAAGGCTAGGGTGGTTAGCCCTGATCATATAGGTGTTGAATTAGAGTTTATGTATGTACTGTGTGTTGCTTCACTTAAAGCATTTAATGAAGACAATAAAGATGATTTGTGTGAGCTCTATTTGGTGCAGCGTGCTTTCTTAAAAGAACATTTATTAGACTGGGCTCCACTGTTTCTTATTAATGCGAAAAGAGAATCAAGAACACCACTTTATCATGATGGTACAGAGCTTACTTTGGAGTTTATACTTTCTGATTTTGAGTACCTGTCACAAAAACTTGAAGAGTACTGTGGACTCTCTTTAAAATAATGTCACTTTATTTTAATTTATCTGCATGTGTACGTGCTACATCTAAATTTTCAGAGTGTACAAAATGTGTAGATGCTTGTCCAGAATCCATCCAACTTTTAGACAATTTACCCTCTTTTGCCAATAAAACAGGTGTAGAAGCTGCGGCGTGTGTAGGGGCATGTCCTACGGAGGCATTTTCACTTTCTGACTTTTCTACTACGGAGTTCTTTTTTACATTTTTAGACTCTAAAATTAGACTTATTTCACCTAAGATCAACGTACCTTGCATCTCAGTACTGAGTGTAGAACATCTTATCTCTTTAGCATTAGCATCAGAAGAGAGTATTACTTTAGATATGTCTTCTTATGATGTTGAGAGTATTTTATATGATCAGATAGATGCACGTATTGATGAAGCTAACTTTGTTCTTTCTTCTTTTAGCAATAAGTGTTTAGAGACAAACAATCAAAAGCCTAAAGAGATAGAGTTAGGGGCAGAAAAAAAGAGTGAAGAGGCATCTACTTCTAGACGTTCATTTTTAGGTAATGCTTCACTCAAAGGTGTCGTGAAGCATAAAATGTCATTTGATGAAGCTGTTGAAGCTGAAGAGTTAAAGGCATTTCAGCTTGACAGGGCTACGATTGCTAAGATAAAAGAAAAACATTTACCCGATAAAAGAAAAATTCTTTTTACGACACTTAAGCATGTCAATAAACCTGAAATATTTGAAATATTAGCAGAAGAAGATATATCATTTGTATCACAAAAGTATGTAGATGAGAGTTGTACAAATTGTCAAATTTGTTACCGTATTTGTCCTACTGGGGCATTGAGTTCAGACGGTAAGTTCTCGCTTATTAATTTTGATGCGATGCTTTGTGTAAAGTGTCGTTTGTGTCATGATGTGTGTGAGCCTGATGCTATTCAGTTACAGCCTAGTTTCGAGATAAAAGAGTTTTTTGAGACCACACAAAGAACCTTAGCAAAATTCGACATTAAGCGTTGTAATGAGTGTGGCAATAACTTTACTTATACTGGTGGAGAACAGAGCTGTCCAAGATGTTTAGTAGAAGAAGATGAAGCAATGTTTTTACATTCAAATGCCTTAGCTATGAAAGCAAAAGTTGAAGAGAAGGATGACTAGGTGCAGCCACATGAAATAAAGCCAGATACAGGTCTATGTACCATTTTAGGGCATAATGCACAAACAGGATATACACGTAAATATTTCAATAAAATCATGAAGCATAACAGTAAAAATGCCACAGCGATTGCATTGAACATTACCGATGAACATTTTGATTTTACTATGAGCAGTGTAGGAGAGTCAAAAGTCGATAAGATGATGATAGAACGAGAGTTTGGACAAAAGGCATTAAATTATTGTGATAGTTTAGATGCTTGTGCGACACGTGAAGGTCGTGTAGATTTTATAGAGGTGAAAGAAGGAAAAGTGCATGGTTACTGTTTGCTAGATGCATCAGGGGCATTGTTTGAAAATAAAGCTTTTTTAGATGACCAAATACTTTTTGTTGCAAAGATGATGATAGTAGCAAACAGATGGTTTGATACTAAAATTGAAGTGGATGATATACCACTTCTTATTAAATGATAATAAGAGGAACATAAGATGAGAGATATAGATGAATTAAGAAAAGAATTTAATAACTTTAATGACCAAAATTTCGCACAATTTGGTGGAGATGGACAACAGTGTGCTTCAGATGAAGAAGTAGATTTACAAGACTACCCCTCATACACAGAAGCATTGTATGCAAAACTAGTTGCTCCTCATGCCTCAGGCATATATATATCACGTTGGGACATCAAGGAGATAGCTTTAGCTGCTGGTGATTCTATGGCTATTCATCCACGTAAGCGTATGTTTGAGTTACTGATGAAATATGGTACTTCAAAAGAGAACATGCAGTCTATTCTTGATGCGTTGGAAGCACATATGGAAAATAAAATAGATATTTATAATCAGTTTATTGACAGCTATCCTACTTCTAAAGAGGTATTTCAACCTAAAATAGACAAGGCTAGAAAAACGATTAAGTTATTTCCACAGATTATTGAAGAGTATTTTTAATAAGGCTTACATAACCCTAAACAAGCTTGCTGTATAATCATTACAATCAAATATTTTAGATAAGCAAGGAAAACATTGAATTTAAAATCTTACCTAAATATTTATACACTGTTAGGGCAGAATGTTGCTTCACATGAAGAAAATCGTGCGTTTGGTTTGTCGCATCTTTCCTTGAAAAATAGACCTATAGAACAACTGTTAGTTTGGGAAGAAGAACATGTGTATAAGTTGGAGAAGCCTAGCTTATCAGACACTATTTCTTCTTATCTTTATGGTATGACTTTAACCTTGGTTGTATTGGCTGTAGTCATCGGACTCTTGTCTGGTATAGGACTGCTCTCTTATAGTGGACATGAACCAGTCAATGTTATTTATTTTATGGCTATGGTGGTGTTTTTCCCATTGGTGACTATGGCATTGGCTATTTTATCAATGTTACGTGCGAACCATGCACAGTCATTGCTTGTACATATCTCCCCTGCATTCTGGATGGAGAAAATCCTCTCTTTTTTACCTGCTAAAATGCAATATAATATTTCAGAACTAAAGATGAACCCTTTGCTATTGAACTGGGTGATCATTAAACGTTCACAGGTTATTGCACTGTTTTTTTCTTTGGGCTTACTAGTGGCACTACTTGCTATGGTAGTTACCAAAGATATTGCTTTTGCATGGAGTACAACACTGCAAGTGACACCAGAGGCATTTCATAGCTTTTTACATACTTTAGCCTACCCTTGGAGAGAGGCTTTCCCTTCAGCAGTTCCATCTGTAGAGCTCATAGAGCAAAGTCAATACTTTAGGTTAGGAGACAAGCTAAGTCAAGAGATGATAAGCAATGCATCTAAGCTAGGAGAGTGGTGGAAATTTTTAGTGATGGCTACCTTATTTTATGCACTTACTTTACGTTTCCTTATGTTTTTGTTGTCTAGTTTTGGACTCCATAGAGCGATTAAAAAATCATTTCTAACATTGACTGGTGTAGTTAAACTTTTAAGAGAGATGAATGAACCTATCATCAGTACCCATGCATTGTATGATGAAGAGGTTTTTGTGCCTACAAAAGAAAACTATGAACAAATTATCCAAAAGCTAGATAGCTCTTATGATGTGGTGCAAGGCTGGGCAATAAGCAAAGAACAGTTAGTGGTACTTAACGACAGTATGCGAGTCATTGCTCCTAAGTTTTTTGAAGTGGGTGGAGCAAACAGTTTTGATGAAGATAATGTTGCAATTTCTAAAAGTAAAGGAGAGGTACTCTTTTTTGTAAAAGGCTGGGAACCTCCAACTATGGACTTTGTTGACTACCTTTTAGAGCTAATTCTTAGTGTAGACAAAGTCATTATGGTACCTGTGGGTACAGCAGCAAATAACTACGAAATACAACAAAGTGCAGTAGATATTTGGGACAGAAAATTAACACAACTAAATGAGGCAAAAGTATGGCTGAAACGTTAAATACAGCGTATCCAAAATTTGCAGTGGTTGGACATCCAAATAAAGGAAAAAGTTCTATTGTTTCTGCTCTGGCTATGGATGATTCTGTACAGATTTCTGATACACCAGGTACAACGATGAGACAACGCTCTTTCCCACTAAGCGTAGATGGAAAAGTACTTTATGAACTTTTTGACACGCCAGGGTTTCAAAGAGCCAGACGTGTCTTGGCTTGGCTAGAAAAACACGATGTAGGTGCAGATAAAAAACATGAAGTGGTACGTACTTTTATTGAAGTACATAAAGAAGATGAGCGTTTTAGAGATGAAGTAGCCCTACTTGAACCTATCATGGGTGGTGCAGGTATTATTTATGTGGTTGATGCCTCTAAACCTTATGGTAAAGAGTATGAAGCAGAGATGGAGGTGCTACGTTGGACAGGGCAGCCTTCTATGGCACTTATAAACCATATAGAGCAGTCTGACTATACAGCAGAGTGGAAAAGGGCATTAGAGCAGTATTTTAAGATGGTACGCACCTTTAATCCTATGCAAACGAGCTTAACGCAACATATAAATATATTGGAAAGTATGGCGCAGCTTAAAGAGGAGTGGGTTGTACCAGTTAAGGCTTCTATAGAACTTTTTAAAACCTATCATCATCAGATGCTTGAGAAATCTGCATTTCTCATTACACGCTTGGTCTATGCGTCTACTTCAAGGGTAGAAAAACTGGTATTTAAAACAGAAGATGCCTCAGAAGAAGATAAAGAACACATAGAGCAAAAATACAAAGATACTTTACGAAAATTAGAAATTGATACACAAAATAAGATAGAACATGTTTGGAATCATGATAACTTACAGTTAGATCAAGATAGCTTGACTTTTGATGGGTTGGATTTGTTTTCGCAAGAGTCTGCTTCTGTTTTTGGACTGACACGTAAAGAGCTTATTGTTACTGGTGCTACTTCTGGAGCAGTCGCTGGGGCAGGTATCGATTTACTGTTTGTAGGGCATACACTTTTACTTGGTGGACTCATTGGTGGTGTTGCTGGTGGCGTAGGAGCTTACTTTGGATTTGAGGAACTTTCAGATATTAAAGTACTGGGTCAGACACTAGGAAAACGTTATTTGCAAATTGGACCCATGAAAAATAAAAACTTTCCGTACATTCTACTCGGACGTGCCTTGTATCATACACAAAAAGTCTCTAAACGTTCTCATGCAACAAGAGAGGTAGCAGACTTAGAGATGGACAGTACCTTTAAAGAAAAATGGTTAGACGAAGATGTACGTAAATTATTGGAGACGTATCACAAGAAATTTCGTGCCTCTAAAGAGGTAGAGGCTGATGTATTGCAAGAGTATGAAGCGTTAGTACAAAAGATTTTAGAAAAACTAAAGGTCCCCTAAACTAACTTCTCAACTCCCATTAAAATAAGAGCAGAAAGAAGACCACCTGCTATACCCGCAAGTACATCATCTAGCATGACTCCCATACCTCCTTTAAGCTCTCTATCTATCCAACCTATAGTGGAGGGTTTCCAAATGTCAAAAAGACGAAATGTGGCGAAGCTAGAGACTATAGCTAAGTATTCTGCGTAAGGGTAACTCATAGTGGTTGCTGTTGAAAAAGCTATCATTAGGCTTAGCCACATACCTGCAGCTTCATCTATGACTATTTGTTGATGGTCATGAATGCCTGTGGCTTTTTCATATTTGTTTATTTCAAAGATACCTATGAGTGTAATGGCAAGTGTTAGCATAAAGAGTGTGTTGATGCCAAAGTAATAAAGTACAGCAAGCCCTACAGGGAGTGAAGCTAAAGTACCTACTGTACCAGGTGCTTTAGGACTAAGCCCTGCACCGAAAAAAGTTAAAAAGAGCTTTTGTATTGTCATAGGTACATCCTTTTTGTTTTACTAAGTGAGTGATGAAGTTTGGTAGAGTGCAATAAGTTTAAGATAAAACTGCTCTTCACTCTGCTGTTCAAGTAGACCAGAACCGGGCATGAGTGAGTAGTGTAACTCTTGCAAATTTTCAAAACGTTCAGGGAAAAGAGCCGAAAGTATATTGGCAGAGACCTCTTTTCGTACTAAAATAGATGGAGGAATGAGCCCAGATTGTATGAGTTTCATAATAGATTCAGAGTGATAATGCACATGATGATGTTGTCCATGTGGACATGTAGCTGTACTTACTAATGTCTTACATGTATCACAATAGACATATTCGTCTACGGTTTTGATGTTGATGTCTATCTCTTTACAATGGTCAAAAACAGAATTTAGACGGTTTTTGTCGTAGTAAAGACCTAAGCCACCATGGTTTTTACCTACAACAAGTTGGTTACAACCATAGTTTTTTGCCAACACTGCATCTAAAATGAGTTCATTAAAACCGGCAAAGATATAAGAATTTTCAAAAGGGATAATAAGTACTTTATTGCGTGGCAAAAAGTTATCGACAAAAGTGGTTAAAGCATTGTGTCTAATGTCGTACCTTAGTCCATCAGAGGTAAATGGTTTACGTAAAAATATGATGAGTAAGTCAGAGTCAGAAATAGCTTGGCGTATCATCCGTTCATGGGCACGGTTGAGAGGATTTGCTGCTAACATTAAGGAGCTGACATAGTTAGCGCCTGTTTTTTGAATCATTTGCTGAATACGCTTTTTATTGTCTTCAATGAGTGGATATTCTACAACATACTCACCAGAAACGGCAATTGTACCTAGTCTTTTATTGGTATTTTTTACACCAGGATGAGAGGAGTCATCTGTACCGTAAATATTGCGAAGACGTTGTTTAGGATCTATAGGAAAGGTTTCATCTACGGTAAGTTCGCCAATTTTTTTACCATGGTTAAAAAGGTCAATGACTTCATTTTTTTGAAGGTTTTTTAATACCCTAAGATTTTTGTTACCTATGGGAGCAAGCACAAAAGAGAAAGGGAAAGGCACACCTTTATAGTATTTGGTTCGATTTACTTCTTCTGCTTCTTGACTGTTCATAAGTTTTGTTACAGGTGAAATAAGACCTGCTTGAACAAGAGCAAGTGTAGAGAGTGCTTCTGTATCTATATGTAGTGCTTGACGTGTTGCCATTTAAAATCCTTTGGGTTAAATGATACTATTTCTTTTTAAAAAGTTCATACTTTTTTCTTTTTTCCCATAAACTTTTTCTTGAAATACCTAGTTTCTTTGAGAGTTCAGTATCTGGAAACTTGTATTGGAAGCTATTGACAATAAATTTCACATAGTCATCGATAGTCAAAATTTCATTTTGGTCATAGAGCTTAGAGTCGGTATTCATGCAAATAGTCTCGAAGTCAGATTCAAACTCGGTGGTACTACAGAGTATGAAGTCACATTTTTTAAGTACCTCAAGCAGGTGTTCTTTGTCTAGTTTTTTGAGTGAATTTACTTCGGTAATATAAAGTAAACTATTGGTACTGGCATTCTCTATTTTTTCTTTCCACATTTTTTCATTAAGTGAAATGAGGGTAAGGGCTTTATTTTCTACTTGTGCATAATTAAAGACAACTTTATCAACTAGCCTTTGGTAATTTGTTTCTATTACAAGTGGTGTTGAAAGTGTCTTTGGCACATCATTTGTCTTAATGTCTCTGAGTAGATTATCAATATACTCTTCATACAGTTCTGTTCGTTTTTTTAACCCTTGATATTCTTGATAGTGTTCTATCTTACGTAAGAGTTCTTCTATCATAAAAGGTTTGACTATGTAGTCTTTTGCACCCAATTTAAGTGGTTGACTGACTGTATCATTGTTGATGTAATTGACCATAAGAATAATAATTTTATCTTTACATGCTTTAATAAGTGGAGTGGTATCTTGACCTGGTAAATTGGTAGAGAGGAGATAGACATCACCTTTACTTTTCATCGCTTCTTTAGTAGACGAGAATATTTCACTCTCAAATCCGTTTTCTCCAAGTTTAGAGGCAATACTTTGTGCCAAGTAGATTTCATTTTCTACAATGATTATTTTCATTTTTTGTTCCATTTCATAGTGTTTTCCAGTTTGTGTATGTTAAATTTGCTACTGCGTGAACAGTTACGCCCTCTTTTCGTCCTACAAATCCTAACTTTTCAGCTGTTGTTGCTTTTATATTGACAAGGTTTTTACGTATGCCAAGTAATGTGGCTATTGCCTCTTTCATATCTATTTTGTAAGGGTTTATTTTTGGTGCCTCAGCCATGATGGTAAGGTCAATATTGCCAATGCTATACCCAAAAGATTCAATACGTTTTACAGTGTCACCAAGGAGCACTTTTGAGTCTGCTCCTGCATACGCATCTTCAGTATCTGGGTAGAGTTCTCCAATGTCACCCATACCAGCAGCACCTAAAAGTGCATCAATGAGGGCATGGATAGCCACATCACCATCACTGTGTGCTTTAAATCCATAGTTTACATCTATAGGCACACCACAAAGAAACATCTGTTTGTCTTTTTCAAAAGGATGAATGTCAATGCCAAATCCCGTAAGTGTTTTACTAGATGGTGCACTTAAACACGTTACCTTTTGTAAGTCTTGAAGTGTTGTAAGCTTATGTGCTTTAGTAGAACCCTCTACAAAATGTACTTTTTCGCCCAATGATGCAATTGCAGAAGAGTCATCTGTAAAAATTGTTTCAGTTTGTAATGCTTTTTTAAGTAACTTTGTACGTGAAAGTTGAGGGGTTTGTATTATTTTGGCTTTCTCTCTGTCTATGGGTAAATTATTTAAGTAGAGTGTATCGGTTACAGTAAGTACAGGTACTATGCAAGATGCCTCGTTTTTTGCATCTAAAATCCGTGTTATCATCGTTGCAGGCACACAACATCTGGCAATGTCTGAGACAAGTACATAGTTAGAATTTACATGCTTAAGAGCATTTTTTAGTGAGCTTTGACGGCTATTGCCACCCTCTACATACATATAAGGGGAAAATTGCTTCATATACGAAATTTCATCTAGTGAAGAAACAATAATGATTTCATCAAAATGAGCAGTTTTTTCAAAATGTTCTGCTACATGTAGCCATAAAGGAGTCTCTTTTGTGAAGAGCCACTGTTTCTTGACATTGGCATTAAATCTTGTAGAACTTCCAGCACCTAGAAGTATCAAAGTTGTGTTCGACAAATATTTTCCTATTAAATGTACATCATGTAACAATTAGTAACGGATTATACAAAATAAATACTTTTACATTCTTTAATCAGATAGAAATAGTCCTATTTAAGAAAAAGAGCTGTAATTTCAATCTAATTTAAGATTGGGTTGGTATAACTCCCTATAACTAAATTATTAGGAATAGATATGACACAAGAAAATGTATTAGAAGCGTTGAAAAACGTAACATACCCTGGGTTTACAAAAGACATTGTAACTTTTGGTTTTGTTAAAGATGTTGTAGTTGATGGTAAAACAGTGGCTTTAACGATAGACATTACCTCTTCAGCCGATGAAGTAAAAGCACAACTTACAGATGAGTCAACCAGCGAATTGAAAAAACTTGGTTTTGAAAATGTAAAGATTAACATTGCTGCTCCAGAAGCACCAAAACAAATGTCAAACTCTGTGAGTGGAAAAAACATTGCACCTCATGTGAAGAACTTTTTAATGGTCAGTTCTGGAAAAGGTGGTGTTGGTAAGTCAACTACTTCTGTAAATATTGCAGTTGCTATGGCAATGCAAGGTAAAAAGGTTGGATTGTTAGATGCAGATATCTACGGTCCAAATGTCCCTCGTATGATGGGTGTAGATGGGCAAAAACCAGAAATTGAAGGAAACAAAGTACATCCTTTAAAAGCGTATGGTGTAGAAATTATGTCTATGGGTTCATTGATGGATGATGGAGCGGCACTTATCTGGAGAGGCTCAATGATTATGAAAGCCATTGAACAATTCTTAAGAGATATTTTGTGGTCTGAACTCGATGTCCTTGTGATAGACATGCCTCCAGGAACAGGTGATGCACAACTTTCTCTTGCTCAGTCTGTACCAATTACTGCGGGTATTACAGTAACAACACCTCAAGAGGTTTCTTTAGATGATTCAAGACGTTCATTGAACATGTTCCAAAAGTTACATATTCCTACTGCTGGTGTGATAGAAAATATGTCAGGCTTCATCTGTCCTTCATGTGATGAAGAGTCAGATATCTTTGGTATGGGCACAACAGTACCTGTAGCAAAAGAGTATGACACAGAAGTGATTGCACGTATTCCTATAGAACCATCTATTAGAGTAGGTGGTGATACAGGTATGCCAATCACCTATCACAAGCCAGACTCAGAGACAGCAAAACGTTACCAAGAAGCAGCCTCTCATTTACTTGCATTTATTGACAAGGTAAATACAGAAGGTCTAGCAGATAATTCTGGTGTACAACCAACAACACCTCCTGGTGTATCTGCTTGTAGTACTGGTGCTGCACCTGCAGCTGCTGCTCCAGCAAAAGAAGCACCTGCTAAAACAGATGAGAGTTGTGGCACAGGCTGCGGCTGTCACTAATTTTCATATAATCTAGCACCAGCTTCATCTTGAAGTTTGGTGTTACGTACACTTACCTATTATTAAAGATCCCCTTTATATATAATATCCCTTACTACACGCTAAACTTCAAAACAAATTTGACACTACGATAGAGTAGACTACCTTACATATTTCATATATTGCAACTTAGTCGCATTTAATAATAGTTCAGTTATAATTTCAGCATGAAAATAGAAGAGTTAATCAAAAATAAAAATATTAAGCTTACGACTGCAAGAGTAAAGCTACTTGAGATATTGCAA
>JAYEFI010000130.1:0-8886 GCA_034658615.1 Campylobacterota bacterium | reverse complement strand
TGGGGTGCGATGTCTCGCATTTTTCCTAAATTAGGTAAAATTATTACTATGGCAGCTAAAGACGGTGGTATGGATCCAGATATGAATCCTAAACTTCGTACTGCCATACTCAATGCAAAAGCACAAAATATGCCTAAAGACAACATTGATGCGGCCATTAAAAGAGCTGCTGCAAAAGATGGTGCAGATATTAAAGAACTTACCTATGATGTCAAAGCTTCCCATGGTGTACAAATGATAGTTGAATGTGCTACAGATAACAATACAAGAACTGTGGCAAATGTTAAGGCTATATTGGTCAGAAATGGTGGAGAGATGCTCACTTCTGGTTCACTGAACTTCATGTTTACCCGTAAGTGTGTTTTTGTTTTCAACAAAACAGAAGAGATGGATTTAGAAGAAATTGAATTAGAGCTTATAGACTTTGGACTAGAAGAGATAGAAGAAGACGTTGAACCACAAGAAGATGCAGATGATATTAATATTGTAAGAATATATGGAGACTTCACATCTTTTGGTGAACTAAGCAAAGCCTTAGAAGATATGAATATTGAAGTAAAGAAAGCAACATTAGAATACATTGCCAACACACCTATTGAGCTTAGTGATACACATATGGAAGAGTTAGATACACTCATCGATAAGCTAGAAGAAGATGAAGATGTCCAAACCGTGTTTACCAATATAAGCTAGAAATTCAAAGTAATTTCTAGTTCTTAACCTTATAAATTATACCATACATCAAAGGTACATAGTAAAGGTTTAATATGGTAGCCCACGCCACACCAAAACCAAGACTTATAGCCATTGGCTGTAAAATAAGTGCTTGACCTGAGGCAAAAAACATGAGTGATGAAAGCCCCAAAACTGTTGTGACTGAAGTAAGTAAAATTGGTCTAAGCCTCATACCTGCACTCTCTACCATTTCATCATAGTTTTTAGAACCTTTAATAAAATCAAGCATAATAAGCCCATCATTCACAACAACACCTGCCAGACCTATAACACCCATCATGCCTGGCATAGTCATATTGATACCCATAACATAGGTTCCTATGAGTGCTCCCACAACAGAAAGAGGTATGGTTGAAAGTATTATTAAAGGTAAAACCAAAGAATTAAACATCCAAACAAGCGTAATAAAAATAAGAAACATTGCAATAAATGCAGCTTGCATCATCTCTTTTTTAATTTTATCATTTTCTTTTTCTTCCCCTTTGACAATCACTTTAACACCACTGTTTTCTATCTCTTCTAGTAACGGTTTTAGTCCTTGCATTACTTCTGCTGGAGTAATGACTTTTTTACTTACTTTTGCAAAAAGTGAACGCACTTTTTCTCCATCTTCTTTAAACGTTTTTACAAATGTTTTTTTATAGGTAAAGTCACAAATATCCCCTAGTCGTACAACACTCTTCCCATCTGGCGTTGTCAATTTAAAACTTGAAAATAGTGAAGAGTTATTTTTATTCATATCTTCTATTTTCACACGTATAAGACCTTTAGCGTCAAACATCTTTGTATATTCAGACTTAAGAAATGAACCTCTCAATATTGAAGTGACATACCCTTCTGAAAAACCTAAATATTGTCCATATTCGTTCACACGTAATTTTAGCTCTCTCTCACCTTCATTGGCATTATCACCAATGTCAGAAACACCTTCGACATGACTGAGGTTCTCTTCAACTTTTTTCATGGCGGCTAAAACTTTTTGTCTGTCATGTGCTAAAAACCCTAATTCAATATCGTTACCAACAATACCTGCTTGTTGTACATACACATTGAACTCTTCAAAAACTTTCTTTCCATTCACCTCTTTGGCTTTAAACTTCTCAATAAGTCCTTCTTCAACCTCTTTTGCAATGACTTGTGAATTTCGTTCTCTTATCATATTTGTATCATCATATTCCAATGAAAATACAGGGTTAATATACGTATCAAAGAAGTTTTCTGGTGCTTTTTCATGTAGGTTTATAAAAATTTGAAAAAGATTTTCTCCTAATTCAAAACTTTGATCTTTGTTAAATTTAAACCCAATTACAGAGGTAACAGAATCAACCTCTTTTTTATCTAAAACTTCAATAAGTGCTTCTTCTATTTGAGTAATATACGCTTCAGTATCAGATAAATCATTATTAATATTAACCTTCCCATTCATATACACTTGTTGTGCATCAAACTCAGGAAAAAGTTGAAATTTTGTTACCTTTACAAGTCCTATTGTCCCTACAACAATAGCCATAATAACCAAAGGAAGTGAAATCCACTTTCTACGTAAAAGTATCAATAAAAATCTTCTGTACCACGCAGTAAATGGTTTCCACATGCCTCCACTCTCTTGCACATTTTTTACGCGTCCAATAGAAAAAAACTCTTTAGCATGCAAAGGTAAGAAATAAAATGCTTCAAACAAAGAAGAGAGCAATAACACCGTTATCATGACAGGCAGTACTTGCATAAACATACCCATTTTACCAGACATAATTAGAAGTGGTAAAAAAGCAAAAACCGTGGTTAGTGTAGCAGTAAGGACAGCAGGAAACATCTCAAGTGCACCATCTATAGCAGCATCTTTTGGTGTTTTACCCATCTCTACATGACGGTAAATATTTTCTGCAACTACTATGGCTTCATCTACGAGCATCCCCAATGCGATGAGTGCCCCTAAAAGGGTTAACATATTTAGGCTATATCCTATGATGTCCATAAATATAAGTGCAATCATAAAACTAGCAGGTATCCCAATAGCAACAACAAATGCAATACGCATATTGACAGATAAAAGCAAGGCGATAAATACAAGTATTAAACCAAATAAAATATTTGAAGAGACAAGATTAAGACGATTTTTAATCCAGATAGAGGTATCTGTATACGCTACAAAATCAATAGTATCATATTGATTATTATACGTTTCAAGTATTTTTCGTATCTCTTTACTTAGAGCAATAGCATTTCCCTCTTTTGTTTTGTTGACGTTGAGTGAAATATTCTCTTTACCATTAAAATGCGAAATTTGTGTTGGGTCACCTAAACCATACGTTATGTTTGCAATGTCTCCTAAACGAAAACGTTTATTTGACACAGTAAGTAATGTATTTGCAATAGCCTCGGCACTTTTTTCACCATTGATGGTAGATATATAGAGATGATCACCTTGTCCATCTAGTGTACCTGCGGGAAAAATAGAAGATATACTCCCTATCGCTTGATATACCGATGACTTATTAAGGCCATATGCATCTAACTTTCTTTGATCAAGCCTAATAAGCACTTCCACATCTGTATCACCACGCACGTCAATACTAGAAAGATCTGTTAAAAGTGCCAACCTACCCTTTATATCATTAGCTGCATCAATAAGCTTAGATTTCTCTACATCTCCTGAGATAGCAACAAGTAAAAGCGGATACTGATGCAAACCTATCTTTGCTATAGGTTCATCCATATCTGACGGCAAGTCTCTACGTGTATTGGAGATAATATCTTTCACATCTGAAAGTACCAACTCTTTCTTGCTTCCTTGTTTTATATCTGCATGTATAGAAAAATAACCATTTTGTATGCTACTGTAGATAGTATCTATATCTGAAAGACTTTTAAGCTCATCTTCAATAGTCGTCACTACCATCTTATCGAGAACGTCAGAAGAAGCACCTACATATCCACCAGTTACAGAGATTTTATCTAATGTGGAAGGAGGGAATATCTCCTTTGCAATATTTTGATAAGCAAAAAGAGAAAGAAGCAACATGAAGACCATTAAAATATGGTTTATGATAGGTTTCTCTACAGCAAACCGTATAAATCCTTTGACTATCATCTCAATCTCCTATGACAAATATGGTATCTATGACTTGACTTTTAAACTTAAGTGCTTCCACATTTTGATCAAGCATCACTTTTTCAGCTTTTAATGCAGCGACTTCTCTAGTCATTTCATTGACTACCTTACTTTCATAATAAATTTGATTACTCAAATAAATTTTAATAAAAGTCAAAATAAGTACCACACTCATCCCCATGACAATAACCGCACTCATGCCAAAGGTTATGCCATTGGGTTTTTTCATGGTTTTCATCTTTCAAACCTAAAACTTCTTAACTTTGCAGATCTGCTACGTGGGTTAATTTTTAACTCTTCTTTTGTCGCTGTTATAGGTTTTCGAGACAACATTTTACCTAAAGCATGTTTCTTTCCACAAGTACAACGCATAGCTTGGGAGTCACAAATACACGCATTAGCCCACTTCTTAAAACGATTTTTAACCAAACGGTCTTCAAGTGAGTGAAACGTGATTAAAGAGACTATTTCTTTATCAAAGTGTGTATTTTCAAGTGCATCTAGCAAACCTTCTATCTCACCTAGTTCATTATTGACCTCAATACGTATGGCTTGAAACATAAGTGTTGCAGGGTGTATTTTACCACCTGATGGTATCACTTGTTTTGCTATCTCACTCAACACTTTAGCACTATTAATCGTTTCTTTACTTCTAGCTTCAACAACTGCTCCAGCTAGTTTCCTATATGAGCGTATCTCACCATAACTATCAAATATATATTCTAACTTCTCTTTTGAGTAATGATTTACAACTTCAAACGCACTCAAGGCTGCAGTAGCATCCATACGCATATCTAAGTTGTCGGAATTAAAAGAAAATCCCCTATCTTTTTTGTCTAACTGTAAAGATGAAACCCCAAAGTCAGCTAAAATTGCAGCAATAGGTGTTTCAACTAAACTAGGAACAATCTGTGAAAATGTACCTTTATACAATGTCGTACGTCCATCATAAGGTACTAGTCTTTTTTTAGAGAATGTCAACGCTTCATCATCTCTATCTATACCTATATGTTTAATGTGAGGGAACTTTTTTAATATTTCCGAACTATGTCCCGCATATCCGAGTGTACAATCTACAACATATCCCTCTTGGACACCCTCAAAGCTTTGTAAAACTTCATCTAAAAGTACTGGTATATGAGGTGTTTCCAACTGCTTTCCTTCTAACAAATTAATCAAATTCTAGTTTCTAATTTCTAATTTCTAATTTTTACTGTTATAATAGCAAAATAATGCTAACAAAGGTTTCAAATTCATGGATAAACATCTCATAGATGATATTAAACATATTTCACTTTCTCTTTTTAATAAAAACTTTTTTTCTGTCTATCATGGATCTATTTCTGCGAGAATTAGTACCTCTGATTTTATTATTAATTCCAAAGATACCATTTTAGATGAAGTGACAGAAGAATCCTTGGTAAAATTAGATTGCAACAAAAGAGACTATAGATGGTCTATAGCAAATGCTGATGTGCATATACATGAACACATCTATGAAACCATACCCAGTGCTAAGTATGTATGCTACACCATGCCACCCTATGCTACTGCCTATTCATTGAAACATGGAAAGGTCTCTCCACTAGATTATTATGGTAAAACAATTTTAGGTGAGGTCATTGTTTATGACCCCAAAAATATTGATGATTGGTTAGAAAGAGCACCTTATGAAGTACCTAGATTCTTTCAAAAACATGAAACACATCTTTTACTTATTAAAGGTTTTGGCGTTATCTCTTATGACAGAGATATTACTGAAATGGCAAAAAAAATCTCCATTTTAGAAAACTCTTGCAGACTGTTAGCTCTATCTGCAAATATTTAAAACAAATTCATCTCTTAACCAAAATATGCAAAGAAGTAAATCTTTCTTAGCAAATTTATTTTAAATATATACGCTTTAAATCATTTTTAGCAAAAGGCATATAACTTTGTCTAGTAATAATCACTTTTGTTTTGTGATCTGACCAATTATAGATAACTGGTACATCTTTAGGGTCTATATGTATACATCCATGAGACAACCACCCTACACTTCCTTTGTGTAATGCATGTCCATTTAAAGTAAACTTCATCATATAATCCATATTGTTTATGCCGTCATCAGAAGGAAAATCTTTTGACATATGGTATCTCTTCTTTTGAAAAATACGAAAAATTCCCGATGGTGTACGGTATTGCATAGTACCAGAGGTAATAACACCAGACCACCAAACTGTACCGTCACTATCGATGGCATAAAAACGTCCATCACTTCCTTTTTCTCTTACCGATACAACAATAAAACTCTTATCTGTCAAATCAACGATAGAAGATTTACCTGTTTCTGAATTACGTTCTCTAAATTTTGTTTTAGACAAAGGTATGACTTCATGCGTTAAGACTTTAACAGTTGTTTTATTGTCATCTTTAGCAGCAGCAAAAGTAGTGCTAGTCAATAAGAGACAAAAAATACATAGCAGTTTTAAATAATACACCTATAGCTTTCCAATCCTATCACGTGCAATGCTTGCAGTCTTTTTACTCGCATAGTTAGACATAATATTTTCATAAAAAATTCTTGCTTGTTCTTTTTGTCCTGTTTTGTCTAAAGATATTGCTGTATGTAATAGCAGTGTATCAATATAACTTACCTTATCATTTAAGCCTGCACTTTTTTTAAAATAAAAAATAGCATCTTCATACTTCTTCATATAGTACGATATCTCACCCAAATAATAGTTTGACGCTGCTGTTTTATAGGCTTTTTCATCTGTCACTAAAAATCGTTTTTTTGCTTCATTAAAGGCCTGCTTCACAAATAATCTAACACCTTCACTATATAGTGCTGCACTACTTTGTGAATCAAATGATATTTGACTTTTTTCCTCTTTAACGGGGATGTCTATTTGCTTTTTGAGAGAAATATTATTCTGCGAGTTTCCTAGTCTTTTGTTTAATGCTTCATGACTCACATAGTCTGTATTTATTTTATCTATCATCTCTCCAAGCTCTTTTAGAAGATGTGCATTCTCTTGTGTATGGTTTACAGCATTAGCTTGTTTACTTTGTTGCAATTCATTGACTGTTGCACTTAATCCTTCAACTATACTCATAAGTCCATCTATACGTTCATTTTGCCTAGATATCTTTCGTTCAAGTATCAATAGCTTTTTTTTATTATACTCAGAGTTTTGACCCCCAGTTGAAAAGTTTGCATTCCCGTACACTGATGGTTCAGACAAAAGCATTGAAGAGGTAGCTACAAAACCTATGAAAATCTTTCTTAAGTACATTATATGACTACTTTACTAAACGAAGATCAACTCTTCTGTTTTGTGCATAACAACTGTCTGTTGGATTAGAACATACAGGGTTGCTTTCACCAAAACTTATGATGTACATTTGACTGGCATTCACACCTTGTGCAACAATGCTATCTTTTACTGCTTTTGCACGCTTAAGTCCCAATGCATAATTGTATTCATCTGTACCAAACTCATCACAGTTACCTTCTATTTTAATCTTAGCTTGACTATTTTTTGCAGTATTTGTGTTTGTGTTCACATGATTTTGCATATCTGAAGATATATCATAACCACCAAAACCAAAGTAGATACTCTGGAAACCATCATTACTGGTATTAAACTTTCCAGAATTCATGTTATTTATATCAGTTGCATCAGCATTCCCACCAGAGGCAATGTTTGTTCTGTATGGGTCATCATCTATAGTCACTGTTTTTCCTGCGATTTGTGTCACATCAGAAATGTTATTTTTACCTGCATCTATGCCTGACATACCTGGTGTCTTCTTACCACACCCACTCAATAATAGTGCCGTGATGATTGTTGTTATAAATAGTGATTTTTGCATAATGTTATTCCTTTTAATATTGATTACCAATCTATAGATTGTATTTTCTTCCCAGAGAAGGGAAACAGTAAACTCTGATGACTATGTAAATTTGTGTACCCAATGGATGTTCTTTGTCCATGCTGTTTCAAATAGAGTAAAACAGACCCATCTGTAGAAAATCTTGGAAATTGATTTGCACCTGTAGAGGTAAGTGGTCGTGCAGTTGAACTACCCGACTGGGTTAAATAAAGATTAAATACATTGGAACCAAAACTATTTTTACTCTCTCTACTTGTATAGACTATTTTCCCATCATGGGTATCACATGCATTATTGTTACGTCCATGGTACACCACTTGTGAAATAGCAGAAGAGTGTATAGATTTTTTAAATATATTAGCATACCCTAGCCTATTGGAAACAAAAACAATACGACTTTCATTGTCTACATATTTTCCACTCACGTCAATACCTCTAAATCTTGTGATTTGTTTTTTACTTTTTGTTGCAACGTCAAACTCAAAAATATCAGCTTGTCCTTCTGGTGCCATGGTTAAAAGCAGTTTATTACCGTCTTTACTCACATCTGAACAAACCAGCATACCTTGAGATACAGCTATTTTCTCTTTAGCACCTGTATAAATATTTATTTTATACAATGTAGGCATCAACCCACCATATGCACTATAGTAAAAACTTTTTTGGTTTTTGTCTGCCCATTTAGGAAAAAGGTTCAGTCCACCTTTTATAATGACTTTTTGATAGTTAAACGTATAGTCAGCCAAAACAATTTCACTACGCCCTGGTGTTGTATAGCGTGAAAAAATAACATAACGGTTTATCCATGATATATCTGGATACTTTAACGCATTGTTAACGTCACTCACAATTTTATGTGCTAAAAATGGTGTTTTATTTACATGAGGTATGGCATATTTTTTTTGAAAAATTTCACTGCCATCTGAAGACTTCAGTAGTCGCACAAATACTTTTGTATCTTTCACTTGTGTCAAACTGTATTTTAAAATATACTCTCTTCCCTTTAAAGAAGGAGATATAAAGTTAGAATCTACATCCCCTTTATGGTGTACACTATCTGACAAAAAATGACCAGATATTTTTAAGTCTGAAAGTAAAGTTTTAAAAAAGTTATTATTGGGTGTCAAAGAACCATCCACCAAAGCAATACGTGAACGTTG
>JAYEFI010000129.1:0-2176 GCA_034658615.1 Campylobacterota bacterium | reverse complement strand
TTTATGTGGGTATAAACGTTAGGGAATTTCTCTAAAGAAGCCTGTAAATCTTCTTTTAAAATAATGTCTGCTTTGCCATTGACATGTAGCCCTACTTTTGTTTCAAAGAAGTCTAAAAACATAAGTCCTATATTTGGGTTTTCACTGACATTTCCCATACTTGCCATGACACCATTTCCCTTGTATTCAGGATATAACAAATGTTGCTCATCAAGCACCAGTACAAAACCTTGATGTCCTGAACGAAAAGAAGCGTCACATTCCCCCTTAGCATCAGCAGTAGATATAAACATCATTTCTTGTTTTCCAATAAATATTTGCATGAGTGGAGAAAGGTGAGTAATGACCTGCTTGTTATAAAAGTTGAGTGCATCTTGCATGGTATTAAATTTATCTTGTAATACTTTTTCACCATTAGAGCCTGGTAATAATGTGTTGTTCATCTAAAGACCTCTATTTAAAGTTGGTAGATTATGAAGAGAATTATACTAAAGGGTGACAATGATAATTCGTATTTCGACAGGGTTTTCCTACCCAAAAAAATATCTTATTGGGTAGGTGTTTGTACTTTTTATCTAAACATTTTTCCTAACATATCCATGGCACCAGAAGTACCACCAACTTGTGCTAACATCTCGTCTATGCTATTACCCTCACCTTGTGTTGCTTGATCTACCACTTGTGGTAGGGCATCTGCTAAAGCACCTGTTGCAGACTCTGTAGAAAGTCCTAGAGAAGAAGCAAATTCAGAAATTTTATCTGAGCCTAGCAAATCGGTAATTTGACTTGGAGAGATAGAAGCATTTTCACCATTGCCTAACCATGAACCTACAATTTCACCCAAACCATTTTGAGAAAGTCCACCAACTAAAGAACCCAAATCAAGTCCTCCATCATTGTTACTTATAAGACCACCCAATGCACCTGCTAAATCGCCTACGTCTAAACCTGTAGTAGCGTCATCACTGTTATTTTGTATGAGTGATGCACCCATTTTCATTAAATCCATTAATTCCATATTTTATTCCTTTTAATTTTATAAGTACTTATACACGTAAAGTATAGCAAAAAAGGTTTACAAAAGTTTAATAGATTTTTCCAATAACACTATCTGTTTACTTTCTATAAGTTCAGTGAGTGTACGCTTAAAATTTTTCTTAGACATATTGAAAACCTTTTTTATCTCCTCTGCATCACTTTTATAGGTAAAGGGCAATGTACCTTCTGACTCTTTAAGTAACTGAAGTACAGAACCTTCAGCCTCATTTACTTTTGCTCTTTTTCCTATGGGCTGGAGTGAAAGGTCAAGTTTAAAGTCTTTACGTACAGTCTTCACATATACTTTTTTTGTATCTCCAATACGCAGATCTTCATAAATTTCATTGCTAAACAACATGCCTTCATACTGATTGTCTGCTATTACCTTGTAGCCTAGTGGTGTCTTTGCCAATACAATGCCATCTAAAACTTTGTTTTGATGTAAACCCTTCATATCTCTATTAAAGTACTTGCCAATTTTTTGTGTCGCGTACAGTCTATTGGTTTGTTCATCTAAACAGACACGTAAGAGGTACTTCTTGCCTATGGTAAAATGCTCTTTTTGTTGAGAAAGTGGTACAAACAAATCTTTAGGAAGCCCCCAATTGACAAAAGCTCCATAAGGCTTATAGTCTACCACCGTAAAGAAGCCATACTCACCCAACTTAGCATAAGGCAATTTTGTTGTGGCAACAGGTCTGTCTTCTGAGTCAGTGTAGACAAATACATCTAAAAGTGACCCCATAGGCATCTCATTTTCCATAATATAGACGTTGGGTAAAAGTATTTCATCACCATCTTTAGACTCTAAAAAATAACCATAATCTGTATCTCTCATAATTTGTAAAGTATTGATTTCACCAATATTGATGGTTAAATTGTGTGTTTTTTCTTGGGGTATCGTTTGTTCTGTTGACATGTGTAATTCCGTTAGTAGTGTGTTTTGTGAGGTTCTCACAATGTGTTTAACATTATAGCTAAATCTTTGCTATAATTTCAAAAACAAACCGTAAGGATATATATGATTCCAGATATTTTAACATCTAAAAATACAACAAAAAGTGGTAAACAAGTTACCAACCTTGCATGGTGGGTTACACTTTTACTTTCATTGGCTCTTTCAGTAGGGACTTGGAAC